>CAMOOZ010000258.1 GCA_946621895.1 uncultured Lachnospiraceae bacterium
AGGATTACGAGGGCTTTTATGCCAGGGAGATCGCCTACCGCAGGCTTTTGAGCTATCCGCCGATCTGTCGGCTGCTCTGCGTGCAGATCACCTCCGGGCAGCAGAAAAGGGCAGCGCAGCTGGCGGCTCATCTTGCCTCCCGGATAAGGAATGACTTTCGGCATACACCGATCATGGGCCCTTCCCCGGGCAGGATCGGGAAACTGAATGATATTTATCGTTATGCTTTTTATGTGAAGCCGGCGGACGATGGGGAGTTTCTGGCAGTGAAGGAAAGCCTGGAGAGCTGTTTTTCGGCATATCCGGTCAGGGATGAAACGATGAGCTTCGATCCGGACCCGATGCAGGGCTTTTAGGGAAGCACTGATCAAATCAGCGTTTGCCCCGCCGGCGGGTTGTGTCTGCAGAGAAAAGAACGCAAGGAGTAGAGGGATAATGGCCACAAGAATGATTCGGGAGATCGGAGATGAGCTCCTGACAAAAAAATCAAAGGAAGTCAAAGAGATGACTCCCCGTCTCCTGGAACTGATCGGGGACATGAAGGAGACGATGTATGAAATGGGAGGCGTTGGCATCGCTGCCCCGCAGGTGGGGGTGCTGAAGCGCATTGTCGTGATCGATACGGCAGAGGACGGTGAGGATCCGGAGCTTCATGTGTTTATCAATCCCGTGATCACGGAGCAGTCCGGCGAGAGTACGATGAAGGAGGCATGCTTAAGCGTGCCCGGAAAATGCGGGACGGTGATCCGCCCCAGCTATGTAAAGGTGGAGGCGCTGGACGAGGAGATGCAGCCCTTTGAAATGGAGGCTGAGGACATCCTGGCGAGGGCCATCTGCCATGAAACCGATCATCTGGACGGGATCCTGTATACGGACAGGCTCTCCGGCCCTCTTGAGGATATGGCTGAGGAGGATGAGGAAGAGCATCGCAGAAAGAACAGGGCCGGGAAAAAGAGAGGAAGGATCAGAAGAAAGTAATGCGCGTTGTGTTTATGGGCACGCCGGATTTTGCCGTATCGGCGCTGGAGGCCCTTTCCGCGGGCGGACATGAGCTCCTGTGTGCAGTGACCCAGCCCGACAGGCCGAAGGGCAGAAGCAAAAAGCCGGTGGAAAGCCCGGTCAAGGCGCTGGCGGAAAGGCTCGGGATCCCCGTGCTGCAGCCGGTAAAGGTCCGGGAGAAGGAATCGGTGGAAAGCCTTGAGGCGCTTTCTCCCGAGGTCATCGTGGTGGCGGCCTTCGGGCAGATCCTGCCGGAGGAGATCCTTTCGATCCCCCCTTACGGCTGCCTGAATATCCATGCCTCCCTCCTGCCGAAATACCGCGGGGCTTCGCCGATCCAGGCAGCCATTCTGAACGGAGAGACGCAGACCGGGATCACGATCATGCGGATGGATAAGGGCCTGGACACGGGCGATATCCTGCTGCAGAAAACCGTGCCGATCGATCCGGAGGAGACCGGCGGGAGCCTGTTTGAAAAGCTGGCGCCCCTTGGCGGAAAGGCCATTCTGGAGACACTGGACAGACTGGGGAGCATCACGCCGGTTCCCCAGCGGGATGAGGAGGCCTCAAAGACCACGCTGATCCGGAAAACGGATGGCCTGATCAGGTGGGGTGATCACGCTCTTTCCATCGAACGGATGATCAGGGCCTATGATCCCTGGCCCGGTGCCTTCACCCTCTGCGAGGGAAGGCAGCTGACGCTCTGGAAGGCAAAGGCGGAGAAGACGGCGCGTCCCGGCGTCCCCGGTGAGCTGCTTGAGAGCGCTGATGGCGCTCTCCTTGTCCGGTGCGGCGAGGGAGCGCTGCGGATCACGGCGCTTCAGGCGGAGGGGAAACGCAGGATGAGCGCAGCGGATTTTCTCCGCGGCCAGCGGCTTAAGCCGGGGCTCATCCTTGGCTGAAGCGGGAGAAAAAAGCTTATGGATCGTCAGCATGTTTTAACTCCCCGGGGAAACGGTTTTGGCTGAGCAGAGGAAAAAACCTTCACCCCGGGAGGCCGCGTATCTGACGCTTCTGGCGTTTGACGAGGAAAGGGAAGCCTATTTCAGCCGCCTGATGCGCAGGGAGGCAAAAAAGGCAGGAGGCTTTGCGGGAAGGGAGCTTTCCCTGTTTAAGGAATTATGCCTGGGCACTTTATCCAGAAGGATCACGCTGGATCATGTGATCGCCGCTTATTCCGACACGCCGCCGCAGCGCCTGCGCCCCCAGATCCGCTGGATCCTCAGGCTGGGTGTATACCAGCTTTTGTTTATGCCGCAGATCCCCGGGCGGGCTGCGGTAAATGAAAGCGTAAAGCTATGTGCCATACGGGGCTTTTCGGGACTGAAGGGCTATGTGAACGCAGTGCTTCGGGCCGTGGAAAGAGGAGGAAAGGAGCCTGTCATAGAGGAGGGTGCTTCCGAGGGCAGGCTTTTTCATGTCCGCTATTCCTGCCCGGAATGGCTGGCAGAGCAGCTTCTTTCCGAATACGGCGCGGAGCGGGCAAAGCTTATCCTGAAGGCCGGCCTCGATAAACCTCCGCTCACGGCAAGGCTTACGGACAGCGAAGAGGAAAAGCGGGAGCAGCTCCTTTTCGCGTGGAGAAAACAGGGCGTTGAAGCCGCTCCGCATCCCTGGGTAAAAGGCGCATATCTGCTTACGGGGGTATCCGGGATACGGGAGCTTCCGGGATATGCGGAAGGACGCTTTATCCTGCAGGATGCCGCTTCGATGCTGCCCGTTTTGGCGGCGGGCTTAAAGGGTGGGGAGCACATCCTGGATGTCTGCGCATCACCCGGGGGAAAAAGCCTGTATGCCGCGCAGCTTCTGACCACGGGCGATATCCGGGCAGGAGATATTTCAGAGGCCAAGGTTTCCCGGATGCAGGAAAATATCTGCCGCCTTAAGCTGGAGAAAAAGATCACCCCGCTGGTCAGGGATGCCTCCATCCCCCATCCGGAGGAATGGGAAAGGTATGATGTGCTCCTTGCGGATCTCCCCTGCTCAGGGCTGGGGGCCCTTGCCAGAAAGCCGGACCGGAAATACCGCCTGAAAAAGGAAGAGATCCCCAGGCTGGCTGAGCTTCAGCAAAGGATCCTTTCCGCCTCCCTTCCCTGCTTAAAGCCCGGAGGGACCCTGGTCTACAGCACCTGCACGATCAGCAGGCAGGAAAATGAGGAGCAGGCGCGATGGCTGCTTCAGGAAATGGGGATGAAGCCGGTGAGCCTTGCGGAGCGGCTGGCCGCCGGTCTTTTTGCCGCAGATAAACCGCAGTACGAGCTCCAGCTTTTCCCTTCTGCCCTGTCAGACGGGTTTTATCTTGCGGCCTTTGAAAAAGCAGTGAGCCAAGCGGACGCAAATGCCATGCTCGCATAACCTCTGCCTTTGGCAGAGCTGCGCATTTGCGGACATTTGGCGAGCGCCAAACAT
>CAMOOZ010000259.1 GCA_946621895.1 uncultured Lachnospiraceae bacterium
TTAAGGAGATTATGCTTTCGTGCTTTCATCAGATGTTTTTTTCCCGAACCGCATTCCGCCCGCCACGAGCAGCCAGCCGGCGCTTAAGATCAGCGGGAAGATCAGATTGATGCAGCGGGAAAGGATCAGCGTGCTGCCCACCTGCTCGATGGGGATAAGACCCCTGAAGAATTTCGTGTAGCCGTATTCCGTGATCCCCGCGGCGCCGGGAAGGGGGAGAGAGGAGACGGAGATAAAGAGCATCCCCTGTGTGCAGATAGCCGTAAGCCAGGGAAGCTCGGTGCAGCCGAGCGCCATGGCGGCAAAGTAGGGGATGCTGTGAAAGGCCGTGATCTGCGCCAGGGAATTTAAGAGCATTTTGAAAAAAACGGTTTTGTTCTTATTCAATGTCCGGGCGGCGCTGCGATAGGAGGCCACCGAGCGCAGGACGCTTCCCTTGGAGGCGCCTTTTTTCATTCTGGAGGAGAACCAGATCCCGATGCCGGCAAAAACCCTGGCCATTCTTCTGGAAAAGAGCATCAGAAAGAGCACGACGATGATCACCAGATTGATCGCAAAGCCCACGGGGAAAAGCAAAAGCATCTTTGAGCCGCTGGTGAAAAGATGGCGCTCCCAGGAAAAGACCATCCCGATCACCCCCCAGATCATCGCTGCGGACTGAAAGCAGAGCAGCGCCGTCAGCAGGCAGAAGGTTCCGTGGGAGACCTTGATCTTTTCCTTGTTCATGTAGTATAGCTGTACGGGCTGTCCTCCCGTGGAGGACGGGGTCACGGAGCTGAAAAAGAACCCGGCCATGGAGAAGGTCATCAGCTTCCGGTATTTTACTTTATAGCCGGAGATCCTTAAGCCTCTGCCGATATTGAAGGCATCCAGGATCAGATAAACGATCATGCACAGGATACCGCCGAAAAGCCATATCGGATCGGAGCCGGCGATGATCGCCGCAACATCCTGTTTTCCCAGTTCCTGCTGAATAAAATAGAAGGTCACATAGCCAAGCACAAGGAGCAGTGCAATGCCGATCCACAGGGATTTTTTCTTCCAGAGCTGCAAAATGGATAGCCCCTTTCCTTTCTTTTTATAAAGCCGACATTTCCATTCTACCAAAGGTTGGAATGAATTGCCACTTCTTTTGTGTCCGGCCTGAAATTTCGGCTTCCGATCGTGGAGAGGGGATCTTCCGCGCTTATCTGATTTCCTTCGTCGGGCTGCCTGCCATCATCGCGTATTGACGCATGATCTGTTTCGCGTTTCGGATGTTGTCCCGGATCTCGTCCCGGCTGCCGTCGCTTTTCTGTTCAAGCGCTTCCAGCACCTGATCCAGCTGAAATTTCATCGAATACACGAAGCGGGCCATGTTGCGCATGATATCGATCGCGTTTTTGCAGTTTTCCAGGACAAAATCACCGAAATCCTCCTCCGTGACCCGAAGCGCAAGGATATCGGAAAACGCGACCACGGTATAGATCGAGGGCTTTTTCAAAAGCAGTCCGAATTCGCCGAAGATCGCCTGTTCGCCGATGATCCCGAGAATCGTTTCCGTGGGGGTCCCGTAGCCGCCCACATAGAGCTCGGCATGTCCCTTCAGGATCTTGTACAGCTCCGGCCTGGTTTCTCCCTCCTTCAGGATAACCGTATCCTGGGGGAAACGGATCATTTTTGCCATCAGTTTGTTCCTTTCTGGATTCACTTCCCTATTAGATAGTAAGCGAGCAAAGCAATTGCGGTCCCGCCGTTATAATGCCCGGATGCTTTCCTGCAGGAGCTGCTCAGGGTCCGCTCCCTCCACATCAAGCCCCACTGCCTTGATCAGCTGCACCTCGGCAATCCCGTAAAAGCTTTGCGCGAGTGCCTTGATATATCCGAAGCCGAATTCCTCCGGCACATAGCCTCCCCCTGCGGTCGTCACATAGTACAGCCTTTTTGCTTTGCAAAGACCCTTCGGAAAGCCCTCCGGCGTGTACATAAAGGTGATCCCCAGCACATTGATCTGCTCAATATACTGCTTCAGCGCGGCGGGGAAGGACAGATCCCAGTAAGGTGCGGCGATCACGATCTCCTCCGCTTCGGCAAACTGTCTTGCCTGCGCAAAAAGCGGATCCTCCAGCTTATTCTCCGCGATCAGCCTGTCCCTTTTTTGCAGAAAGCTTTCATCCGCCGCAGGAAATACAAGCTCCTCCAGCTTAAGCTCCTCCACCTCCCCGGTCAGCTTTTTCAGCAGGCTGTCCGCCAGCCTTTTTGTCCTTGATTCCTTCCGCACACATGCATTGATCAGCAAAATCATCGTTTTCCTCCATTTCGAAGCGGAGCGTTATCATACGAATTTCTGTGAACCTAGGATAGCATAATCCGTTGAGCTGCGTAAACATTGGATTTTTACCCGGTTATGCTATAATTTTACTTCAAGGTATCTGTACACTGAGTTCAGGTATAATGCGGCGGATTATTCTCGCTGGTCACAGAGGATACGAAATTGAAAAAGATCGGAATAGGATATGAAAATTTCAAGGATTTTACAAAGGAGAAGCTCTATTATGTAGATAA
>CAMOOZ010000260.1 GCA_946621895.1 uncultured Lachnospiraceae bacterium
CTCAAGTGCGTGTGCTGGTTATTTATTATTCGACGCACTAGTGCACAAGATAATACACCCCAAATCCGAGCGCTGTCCCAAGCGCCGCAAAGCACAAAAAACAAAAGGCCTCAGTCAGCAGCATCAGCCGCACGGAGCGGGAGATATCCGCTGTCTCCGGCTCTCTGTCCTCATGTCCAAGCCTCGGTCTGTCGATGGGGATGCCGCCGTAATACGCCGTGCCGCCAAGGCGGATCCCAAGGCTTAAGGCCATGGCGGCCTCGGTCTGGCCGGCGTTGGGGCTTGTGGGAAGCCTTCTGAAGCGGTTCCAGTCCGAAAAAAATCCGGAGCGCTTTGGAGGAGCGGATGCATTTCGGGGAAAGCCGCCTTCACGGGACTTCCCCAGATGCCGCGAAGCGGCAGCCTCAGGAGAATTCGCGGATGCGGATTCTCCTGCAGGATCAGTGCAATTTGGGCCGCTTGCGGCACAAATGCGGGCATGGAAAATCGAATATCGATTCGATTTTTCATGCTTTTCCATGAAAAGCTTCCCTGCGATCAGCATCAGCAGGCCCCCGATCCTGGAAGGGATGAAACCCAAAAGATCATCCAGCCTTGCGCCTGTTTTCCCGAAATATTCATATCTTGTGCTGTGATACCCGATCATGGAGTCCATCGTGTTTACGGCTTTAAACACAAAGCCTCCCACAGGGCCGAAAAGGCAAAGATATAGCAGCGGATTAAAGACCCCGTCGGAGGCGGATTCCGCCACGGATTCCACGCAGGCGCGCACCACATCCTCCTTCGAGAGCTGATCCGTGTCCCTGCCCACAATGCCGGAAAGCGCCTTTCTGGCTCCCGGCAGGTCCTTTACCAGAAGCTTTTTTTCAATCTTTTTCGCTTCCCTGGCCATGGAGCCTGCTGCCAGGATCTGCCATACCATAAACACATATAAAAACCAAAACAGCCAGGGAAGATACAAGGCACAGAAATAAAGAAGCAGCAGCGGAATTGCGGCGGACAGCGCCATCAGCAGAACGCTTAAGCAAAGACCTGCCAGAAATTCATAAAGCTTTCTTCCGCCGGATTTTGATTTTTCGTTCTCCTTTTTCCCCTTGACGGAGCCGCCGTCCTTTTTTCCGAGAAAGAGCCTGTCCAAAAGGGAAATAAAGGCTCCCATCAGCTGAACTGGATGAGGCAGACGATAGGGATCCGGGATCAGGGCATCCAGAATGGCCCCTGCAGCGGTCAGGCCAGGGTGAAGCAGCCAAAGGATATCAGATGGAAGAAGAAACAGCCCCATTCCGTACATATTTTCCTTCCGATTTCCGGATCAGTCCGGAATTATTTCAGCCTTTCGGAAAGGCCGCAGAAGATCCGCTCCACCCTTTCCGCTCTTTCCGCAAGCTCAGTCATAAACCTGCCATAGCGCTCCCTTAAGATTCTCTCAAAGGGGTTCAGGGGGACAACTCCGCTTCCGATCTCATGCGCGATGACCACCGCCGGGGAAGCATCTCCCTCGCCCTCCGCTGACATGCTCTCAGCCGAAGACGCTCCGGCATCTCCCCCTTCGATCTCCGCCGGGCTGACATTCTTCGAAGGAAGCAGTGCTCTTTTTATCGTCTCCTCCGGCTCCTTCCCCTCCCGCAAAAGCTCCCTGAACCATGCGGAAAGCTCCGGGAAAACCTTGCTCCCCGGATAATGCGCCGCCGCATATTCCTCCTGTCCCTGGAAGGCGCCGCCGGTCAGGAGTATGAAAAATCGAATCGATATTCGATTTTTCATACCCGCATATTGTGCATACTCTGCCTTCGGCAGAGATCGCAAGCGGCCCAAATTGCATTGATCCTGTCTATCATCCATTCCGTTCGTTTTCTCCATATGCGCAGCAGGGGTCTCCTTCCCCCGCGCTGACTGCGTGACTATGGCGGAGCACGGAGAAGCTCCGGAAGTGTTCTTCCACGGCCGCGGGATCCCCAGACATACCTCCGTCACGAGCTCAGCCTGATCCGCCAGCAGCCTGTGTGCTTCGCCCAGCACCTGAAGATAAGCACAGGTGGCCGGATCATAGGGCTCTCCCTCCGGGGTCCTTCCCCCATCGGAAAAGATCTCATCGGAAACAACGATCAGATATGCGCAGGGCAGCGCGGAAATCACCCTCAGCATGTCTCCGGGCAGGGTGCGGGCCATCTCCCTGTTCCGGAAAATCCCGCATTCCGAAAAGAGCTCGTTGGCCGCGAGGACGGAAAGGGTTTCCAGCAGGATCACGCATTTTTCGGCAGCCGTTCCCATCGCCTCGGCGGCAGCCTGAAAAAGCGCGGGATTTTTCAGATCGGAAAGCATCGGCGCTTCGACAGTGTAAAACCCCTTTCCCTGCCGCAGCGCCCGATGGCGCAGCACCCGCTGTCTGGCCTCTTCACCGTCGTTGTGCATGGTGGCAAGATAAAGCTTTTTTAAGCCCTTCTCTTCCGCGAGCTTTACCGCCAGCGCTTCCGCGTATTCGGATTTCCCGGAGGAAGCCCCTCCCAGGATCAGGGCGAGCATGCCGCGTCTCCCGCCGCGCTTTGGTTATGCTCCCATGAATGACGCTCAGACATTCCCCGACAGCCCTTTATTCAGCGCCAGAAGCGAAGCCTTCAGGGATTCAGCGCTCTCCGCGTTCTTTTTCTCCAGCGCTTCCTTCGCCTCCTTCGCTTCCTCCACATACATCGCCGCATTCCTGCGGTTCCAGTCGAAATCCTTCTGCTCCATCGACCGGACCACCTTCCCCGGGACGCCCATGACCAGAGACCCGTCCGGGATCACCTTCCTTTCCGTGATCAGGGCGCCGGCGCCGATGGTGCAGTTCTTCCCCACCACCGCGCCGTTCATGATGATCGCGCCCATGCCGACCACGGTGTTGTCCCCGACCACACAGCCGTGCACAATGGCACTGTGACCGATGGTAACATTACTGCCCACGGTGCAGCCATAGCCGTCGCCCACATGGAGGACGGCGTTGTCCTGAACATTCGTGTTTTCCCCGATCGTGATCGGCTGCTCGTCTCCGCGGATCGTGGCATGATACCAGATTCCGCAGCCCTTTCCGATGGTCACATCCCCGACGATGTCCGCCGAAGGGGCAATGAAGACATCAGGGGCAATATTCTGCTTGAATTCTTTCATGACTACCTCCATTCCGACTGTTGCATCACGCCTGTTTCCTCAGACGCTTCGCGCGATCACCCTGCAGACAGGCACTCCCCTGGCAACAAACTTTCGCTCATATTCCGTGGGCACATTATCCTCGAGCAGCCCGGGCTCCTGATAGAGATCCCTGGTCATCCGGACGACCTCAAAGCCCGCCGCCTCAAGTTCCTCTAATGCGAAGGAAAAAAGCTCCTGATTGTCCGTTTTGAATTCCAGCCCCCCGCCGGGGATAAGGAGCCGTTTAAAGCGCTCCAGATATTTCCTGCCGGGAAGCCGCCTTCCCTCGTGACGCTTTTTCGGCCAGGGATCGGAAAAATTCAGATAGAGCCTCTCCAGGGAGCCCTGCGGAAAACAGTCCTCAATCTGTTCGGCATCCCCATAGCAATAGTCCAGATTCCCCGGAGGCTCCTCCTGCTTTTCCAGATGCTTTATGGCAAAGACCAAAGCAGATGCCTGCCGCTCCATTCCCAGAAAAAAGATGTCCGGATGCGCGGCCGCCATGGCAAGGATAAAGCCGCCCTTGCGCGCACCCC
>CAMOOZ010000261.1 GCA_946621895.1 uncultured Lachnospiraceae bacterium
AACATGATGGAAGAGGTGCATTTCGGTAATCCGAAGGAGGTAAAGGAAAAGGCGGAGAAGATTTTGTCGGGTCTCGGACTTCCGCCCCAGTTTGCGCTGGATATTTTTTACCGGCAGGTGATCTTAAGACAGGGCCTGCCCTTCCCGCTGCGCTTCCCGACGGAAGAGGACAGGAAGGAGGAAAGAGCCGCAGAAAAGGAAAACGCGGCTCCCGCGCAGCTGCCCGGCAAGGCGGCCGCGGCTGTTCAGCCCGCGGAGAAGGGAAAAGCGGAGACGCAGGAGCAGTCAGGGAATAATGCCGCATCCGTCGGGGTGAAGGCAGACGAAGCGCAGGCGGCGGAGCCTGCCGGAACAGGATCTCCGGAGACGGAGCGGCCGGCTGCGGAGGACAGCGCCGGTCAGGCTTCATCCCCGCAAAGCGATGCGGCTGCCGCGCAGGAATCCGGGGAAGGCGGGCTGGAGAATAAGCCTGCCGCAGGATCCGAAACGGAAGATGCCGCTTCTTCGGAAGCCGGAAAAGCGGATGAAGCGGCGGAGAAGACCGGCGCGGCCGAAGAAGAGGCGGCCGATCCGCAGCCCGGAGAAGCTTCCCCTGAGGATGAACCGGAGAAGGCGGAGCCTGAAGCCCCTGCCGCCCATACCGTGGATAAAAAGGGCTTTATCGACGGAAAATATGCGGTCGAGCTGAGAAGAGAGGTGGAGAGCGGCCTCTTCCAGATCCTGATCAATATCCCCGCGCCGGAGGAGGAGAACGGCCGTGAATGGCTTGGGACGGTCGTGATCGGGGATGATCGGATGGATCCGATCAGGCTCAGCCAGATCACGAATGCCGATGGGGAGATCGACACGGAGGAGGTGGTGTTTTCTCCGCATGTGTCCTATATCGAGAATTCCTACGCGATGAAATATCTCTATTCCGCCACTGCGCCCTTCAGCAGGAGGGAGATGGTGGACTTGGCCTGCAGCTTTTTGTTCCAGCATGGCGTGGAAAATATCAATTATCTTTCCGCCAGACAGGATGAGCGCAGCCAGATGGAGGAGATCGGCTTTACCTATATGGGCTTAAGCAGCACAGGGCTCGTGAAGATCCATCAGTTTGTGCGGAAGGCTGAATTCTGAAGCAAAGCGATGCTTCCGCTGACAGGAATGATGTTAACGAAAGGATGACCGGAAAGGGCTTCACATGTCAAAGACCATCCACGCTCCCAGATTTCTTCTGGCCGCCCCGAAGAGCGGCAGCGGAAAGACCTTTGTGACCTGCGGGATACTGCAGCGGTTAAAGGAAGAGGGAAAAAAGATCTCCGCCTTCAAATGCGGGCCGGACTATATCGATCCCATGTTCCATAAAATGGTGCTGGGGCTTCCCTCCAAAAACCTGGACACCTTCTTTTCCGGCGAGGCGCTGACGAAAAGCCTTTTTGCGGAGGATGCGGAAAAGAGCGATATCTCCGTGATCGAGGGGGTCATGGGCTTTTATGACGGCGTGGATCTGCCGGAGCACAGGATGCTGGCCTCCGCCTATGATCTGGCGAGGACCACGCAGACTCCGGTGGTGCTGGTCGTGGACGCAAAGGGGATGAGCAGGTCTTTGATCCCCCTGCTGAAGGGCTTTATGGACTATGGGGAGGAGAAGCTGATCCGGGGCGTCATCCTGAACCGGATCTCTCCGGGGATGTATCCGGTGTTTTCCCGGATGATCCGGGAAGAGCTGGGGATCATGCCCTTGGGCTATCTTCCCGTGATGGAGGGATCCCTGTGGGAATCCAGGCATCTGGGGCTCGTGCAGCCTGAGGAGATCCGCGAATTAAGGGAACAGGTGGAGAGGATCTCCGCGGTGTTTAAGGATACGCTCGATCTTGAGGGACTTCTGCGGCTTGCGGAAAGCGCGCCCGCGCTGGAGGCCGCTGAGATCCCGCTGCCGCCCCCGCTCCCCGGGGAGGTCACGATCGGCGTGGCAAGGGATGAGGCCTTCAGCTTTTACTATGAGGATAATTTAAGGCTGATGCAAAAGCTGGGATCAAGGCTCGTGGAGTTTTCCCCGCTGCGGGATAAGGAGCTGCCGGAGGCAGACGGGTTTTATTTCGGCGGCGGTTATCCCGAGCTCTACGCAGGGGAGCTTTCCGCGAATAAAGAAATGCTGGCCGCCGTCCGGCAGGCGGCGCAAGCGGGATTCCCGATCCTTGCGGAATGCGGCGGCTTCATGTATCTTCAGGAGAGCTTAAAGACAAAGGACGGGATCGATCATCCCATTGCCGGCGTGCTTCCCGGAAAAACGGAAATGACGGAGAAGCTCGTGCGCTTCGGCTATCTTACGCTGGAAGAAAACGCGGAAAGGAAAGCAGGAAACGGACTGCTTGCAAAGGGTGAGCAGATCCGCGGCCATGAATTTCACTATTTTGACAGCACGGAAAACGGGAACGCCTGCATCGCGAAAAAGCCCACGGGCAAACGGCAGTGGGAGTGCATCGCGGTAAAGGACAATATCTTTGCCGGCTATCCCCATCTCTATTATTATTCCTGTCCGGCGTTTTTGCAGCGCTTTCTTCGGAAATGTCTGGAAACAGCAGGCGCGCGCAGGGGAAACGAGCGGGCTATTTCATAAGCACCTCTGCCAGTGTCGCGTTCAGCTTGGCCTCGTCGATGGGTTTCGCGATATGCGCATCCATCCCCGCTTCCCTGGCCGCCTGGATATCCTCCGCAAAGGCGTTCGCCGTCATCGCGATGATCGGGATCCCGGCAAGCTCCGGGTCAGGCAGCGCGCGGATCGCGGCCGTGGCCTCATAGCCGTTCATCACGGGCATCTGGACATCCATCAGGATGCACTGATAATACCCCGGCCCCTTTTCCCGCACCAGTTCAACGGCGATCTGTCCGTTTTCCGCTTCCTCATAGGGGAAGCCTGCTTCCTCGAGGAAAAGTCCCGCCACCTCCCTGTTGATCTCATTATCCTCCACCAGCAGAAGGCGTACTGCGGAGTGGTCCCCGGGCAGAGCCTTTGCTGCGGCAGGCGCCTGTTCTCCGGCTTCCGCTTCATCGGCAAGAGGGAAGCTGAGCTCGAGCACGAACTCCGTGCCCTTGCCTTCCTCCGTCTTTACGCTGATCGTTCCGCCCATCAGATCCACGATGCTCTTCGTGATCGCCATGCCAAGCCCCGTGCCCTGGATATTGCTGGCCCTTCTGTCCCTTTCATAGGCTTCAAAGACTCTGGCGGCAAATTCCGGGCTCATGCCCATGCCCGTGTCCTTTACGCAGATCGTATAAAAGCCCTTTTCCTCCGTGGCCCCTGTCTGTTTCAGGGAAACGCAGACCGTCCCCCCCTCCGGCGTGAATTTCAATGCGTTGCTGATCAGGTTCAGGAGCACACGGTTTAACCGGTGCGCGTCGCAGACGACCATTCTGTTTTCCGGCGCATCGCAGGTGACCGTGTAGTTCACGCCCTTTGTCTCCATCTGCATGGCAAAGAGATCCTTCACCTCCCGCAGGATCATCGTGAGATCTGCGGGCGCCGGCTCCAGCTCCATTTTGCCGCTCTCGATGCGGCTCATTTCCAGCACATCATTGATCAGCGCCAGCAGATGCTCGCTGGAGGCCTCGATCTTGCCCAGATAATCCGTGACCCTTTCGGAAAGGCCGTCCTCCTTTTTCACCAGCGCGGTATATCCGATGATCGCGTTCATCGGCGTCCGGATATCATGGCTCATGTTGGAGAGGAAGGTGCTTTTTGCCAGGCTTTCCTGCTCCGCTTCAAGCTTCTGGATCTCCATCTCCGTTTCCCGGCGCTTGATCGAGTGATAGAGGTTGAACATGATCCCCAGCGCCAGGGCGATGATGGCCATCTGCAGCAGGCTGTCCGTGGTCAGGGTGGAATTGACCGCTTCCGTGCGCCCGTCCGTAAAGGCCTTTGCGGAAAGCTCCTCCTCCCTGTCCATGACGATGCCGTTTTTCGCAAGCGCTTCCCGGTAATATTGATCCACCTGGCCGATGGCGGTATCCGTGGCATTCAGCGCCGCCTCCCTGTACCAGAGCAAAGAAGTAAAGAAGATCAGAAAGAGCAGGACGATCCAGACTACCGTGGAGCGGCCGAAGCGCCTGCTTTTGTCTTTGGTAAAGATATGGCGGAAGAACACGAAGCCGAGGATGCTCCAGAGGATCAGGATCAGGTAGGATTCCGTGGACAGCGCGCTGACGGTCCAGAAGTTCGGCACCATAAAGTAAAGGAA
>CAMOOZ010000262.1 GCA_946621895.1 uncultured Lachnospiraceae bacterium
AAAGCGGGACATTCTGCACACCTGCTCGCTCCCGGCTTTGTCGGGAAATTTCCTTCGCAGGCTGTGCGATAAAAAGAGCCGGGGCGCTGCCGTCCCGGCTCTTCGAATTTCTTTTTTTCCTCTGCTGCCCCTCAGCAGTAGCTGTTGAACATCATCCCGCTGTAGGCGCTGGTCATATAGGGGTTCGGATAATTCACGCCGTTCGGATTCTTGTAGGCGGCGATCTTTTTATCCACATACTGCATGGGATCCAGTGAGACCTGATCTGTCTTTTTGATCAGCGAGTTCGCGAAGCCCCGGATCCCGTCAAAATGGGACTCCGCATCTGCTGCTGAGGCATTTTTGCGTAGGACCTCTTCGTTCACCGAGATGGTCCCGTCCTCCTCCATGGAAAGCCCCAGTCCTGCCAGGGCGTCCCGATAGCTGCCCGTGAGCCGCCCCATTTCCCGGGTCAGCCTGACGGCATTTCCCTGCTTTCCGGCATATTCCGAGGCGGCTTTGATGAAGCTGTTGTAGCCGCCTACCAGCTGAGAGATATTTCCGGCCAGAGACTCCACATCAGTCTTCAGGCCGATGTTCACGGTCTTATTCGGATCGGCGCCGTTCAGGTGGATCTTAAACTGCCCGCCGACGGTAAATTCATTGCTGTAGGAATGGAATTCCTCGCCATCCAGCAGGAAGCTGGCGTTCTTCGGAAGCCTTGAGGTGAAATCAAGCCCGAGATAGTTCACTGCCCCGGAGGCCTTGCTTGTGTTGGAATCGGTGATCTTAAAGAGCAGATCCCTGCCCTCCGGAAGACCGGTGGCATTGGAGGAAATACGGAGAGAGGAGGCCCCCTCCTCGTTGTCCAGGATATCCGCCTTCAGCCCGATATTCGAATTATTGATCAGACGGCTAAGGCGCTTCTGGATATCCCTGTTGGTCTCTCCGTCATTGACATTGAACTGGAATTCGTAGTTCATGTCATTTACATTTACATCGAAGGAGTAGGTGTCCGGGGAAAGTCCCGTCTCCTCGTCCGGAAGGAATTTGCCCAGATTCTGCTGTCCGCTGGCCAGCGAGGACACCTCCATCGTAAAGCTTTCCGCCGCCTCGGGGCTCTCACCGATGAATTCGGCGGTGAGGATGCCCTCGTCGCTGGAGAAGGCTGACTTTTTATTCAGCACATCGCTTTCTTCGGTGCCGCCCAAGGACGCGATCGTATTATGCAGCGACCGCGCGCTTTCCTTCACGCTGACCGCGAATTCCCTTGCGGCGCTTCCGCGGACGGAAAGATAGAGGGGAGAATCCTTGCTCAGCTTTACAATAGAATTGTAAACATTCTTCAGCTCGCTTTTTTTATGCGTATCGTAACGGGAAGAGCTCGGCTGAGGAGCATAGGTAGTCAGATAATAATTATAGACATTATTCAGTGCAGCATTGTTTACAGCGCCTGCCATATACCCCTCCTTTCTTCCCTGAATAGGGGAACCGTAATGAAGATCCAACGACCCGGCAGCACCGCCCGCTTCTGCAAATGCGCCTGCGGCATGCCGGCTGTTTCCGGTTCCCGTCCTGTACATCCCTGTACAGCAATGGATACTGGCATAAAACCTATTTAGAGTTAGTATCAGTATATACCTGATGAAAAGTAAATGCAACAGGAATTTGGAAAAATTATTAAAAAATTTTACAAATATTCAGTCTATTCAGACCTCGTTTGCCGGCTTCTTTTCGCAAACAAAGCTCTTGACAGCGTTAACGGCGTTATGTTAAAGTAAAAACCCAAAGACGAAGGGGTCTTTTTTTTGTGCAAAGAAAACCGTTCCCGCAGGGGCTCCGGTTTTTTCAACCCATCCATTCAGGAGGATCATGATGCGTACCAAAATCACTCTTGCCTGCACGGAATGCAAGCAGCGCAACTACAACACGACAAAGGAAAAGAAGAACCATCCTGAAAGGATGGAGATTAAAAAGTACTGCCGTTTTTGCAAGAGGCATACCTTACATAAGGAGACGAAATAATGGCTGCGGAAAATTCCGGGAAGAGTTTTTGGAAAGGGGTCAAAGCAGAATATAAGAAGATCGTCTGGCCGGGCAGAGAGGATCTGGTAAAGCAGTCCATTGCCGTGGCGGTGGTGTCCGTGGTGACAGGCGCCATTATCGCGGTGCTGGACCTCGGGATCCAGTATGGCGTGAACTACCTGACCAGCCTTCCCCCTGCGGTTTAACCGGGGCGTAGGTTGCTGTTTGCCGTCGGATCACCCGCCCTGCATTGCGAATCCTGTTTATACCGGGAGCCGCGGCTGAGCATCCCGGCGGAAGGATCGGTAAATTTTACGAATCCGGTATTCGGCGTATGCATCGCAGAAGCGCTTTGGCATGGGGATTTATATGAGCAGAAACGAAAAGGAAAACCTGGAGGCCGAGGAGACCAGAGACTACGCGGAGGAAGGCGTCGGTGAAGAGGACGCCGCCTTCGGGGAGGCAGGCGCCGAGGATGAGGGCGCTGCCGCAGAGGAGGAGTCTCCGGCCAAATGGTATGTGGTGCATACCTATTCCGGCTACGAGAATAAGGTCAAGGCGAATATTGAAAAGACCATAGAAAACAGGGCGCTTCAGGAGCAGATCCTGGAGGTTCGCATCCCGGTGGTGGACACCTATGAGCTGAAGAACGGCGTGCGCAAGAATGTGCAGCGCAAGCTCTTTCCGGGGTATGTCCTGGTGAATATGATCATGAACGACGACACCTGGTATGTGGTCAGGAACACGAGGGGGGTTACGGGCTTTGTGGGCCCGGGTTCAAAGCCCGTCCCGCTTTCCGACGCTGAGGTCAAGCCGCTTGGGATCAAGAGCGGAAGGATCAATGTGGACTTCAAGGAAGGCGATCTGATCTCCGTGGTCGCGGGTGTCTGGAAGGACACCCAGGGCGTCGTGCAGAAGCTGGATTTCGGCAAGCAGACCGCCACGATCAATGTGGAGCTCTTCGGCAGAGACACGCCGGTGGAGATCAGCTTTGCAGAGGTGAGAAAAGCAAATTAGGGAAATTTCGGGCCGGGTGCGCCGGTCTGATCATTGATAAAGAATTCAGGAGGCAATCCCATGGCTAAGAAAGTAGAAGGCTATATCAAACTGCAGATTCCCGCCGGCAAGGCAACGCCGGCTCCTCCCGTGGGCCCGGCATTAGGCCAGCACGGCGTTAACATCGTGGAGTTCACGAAGCAGTTCAATGCACAGACTGCGGATAAGGGGGATGTGATCATCCCTGTGGTGATCACCGTTTACGCGGACAGATCCTTCACCTTTATCACGAAGACTCCCCCCGCAGCGGTGCTGATCAGGAAGGCCTGCAATATCGACAAGGGCTCCGGTGTGCCGAATAAGACAAAGGTGGCCACGATCTCCAAGGAAAAGATCCGGGAGATCGCCGAGACAAAAATGCCCGATCTGAATGCGGCTTCCATCGAGGCGGCGATGAGCATGATCGCCGGCACCGCCAGAAGCATGGGAGTGACTGTAGAAGAGTAACTCCCGGATATTGTTGGGAGGCAGGTGTGATGCCTGCCGTTTGCACCAGGAAGCAGCGGCATTCCGCAGCGGTTTTCCGGTAAGCCGGAAAGGCCCGCGCTGATAAGCCGGGGATCACGGCAGGGCAGACCTCCGCGACGGAGGTCTTGCAGATCCATGCCGGGACGCCATGCAAGAAAGCCTTCTGCTTCGGAAAGGACAGGAGATGAAAAGAGGAAAGAGGTACACCGCCGCAAGGGCAAAGATCGACAGGATGAAACAGTACGAGGTGCCTGAAGCGGTGAAGCTCGTAAAGGAAAATGCGGGCGCCAAATTCGATGAGACGATCGAAGTGCATTTAAGGACCGGCTGTGACGGCCGTCACGCGGATCAGCAGATCAGAGGAGCCGTGGTGCTGCCGAACGGCACGGGCAAGACCGTGCGCGTGCTGGTATTCGCGAAGGGCGACAAGCTGACCGAGGCCGAGCAGAACGGCGCGGACTTCTTCGGCGGCGACGAGCTGATCCCGAAGATCCAGAATGAAGGCTGGCTGGATTTTGATGTGGTCGTGGCCACGCCTGACATGATGGGTGTGGTGGGCCGTCTTGGTAAGGTGCTTGGCCCCAAGGGGCTGATGCCCAACCCGAAGGCCGGCACCGTGACCATGGATGTGGCAAAGGCGATCAGCGATATCAAAGCCGGTAAGATCGAATACAGGCTGGATAAGGCCAATATCATCCATGTGCCCATCGGAAAGGCAAGCTTTTCCGAGGAGCAGATCATTGAGAATTTCAACACGCTGATGGAAGCGGTAAATAAGGCCCGTCCCGCGGCGTTAAAGGGGCAGTTCTTAAAGAGCGTGACGATCACCTCCACGATGGGCCCTGGCGTCCGGGTTAATTCGATGACCGCATAAGGAGCCTTGAGAAAAACCGATAAACAACCGAAAAGAAAGACTGGCCTGGATTATTTTCTGATCTTCTGGGTCAGTCTTTTGATCGTTCTGGGCGTGGGACTGGGAGGCCTTTTCCTGATCAGGGGCGGAGTGGCGAACCCCCCGGAGGAGGACCCGGAGGCCCCGGTTGCTTCGGTAGATGCCCGGCCGATCCCGCAGGCAGCTTCGCCGAAGGAGGAAACCGAGGAACCCCTGCAGGAGCCGGAACCCGAACCGGAGCCCGAACCGGAGCCGGCAGAACCTGTGACGCTGGCTTTCGCCGGGGATATCCTCTTTGACCCTTCCTATGCGATCATGTCCGCGATCAATAAGAACGGGGGCGAGATCAGCTCCGCTTTTTCTCCCGACCTGATGGAGGAAATGCGAAACGCCGATTTTTTTCTGGTAAACAATGAGTTTCCCTATACCACCCAGGGATCACCGCTGCCGAACAAGGCCTTTACCTTCCGGGCAAAGCCGGAGAGCGTAAGGTTCCTGCAGGATATGGGCGCCGATCTGGTGGGGCTTGCGAATAATCACGCGTCTGATTACGGTGAGATCTCCCTTCTGGACACGCTGGATACGCTGGACGGGGCTGGGATCCCGCATATCGGCGCGGGACACGATCTGAGCGAGGCCGCCGCCCCTTATTATTACGAGACAGGGGATCTGCGGATCGGCTTTATTGCTGCCACGCAGATCGAACGCCTGGATCCGCCTGACACGAAGGGCGCCACGGATTCCTCTCCCGGGGTATTTCGCTGCTGGGATCCGAAGAAGCTGCTGGAGGTGATCCGGGACGCGAAAACGCAGTGCGATTTCCTTGTGGTCTTTATCCATTGGGGCACGGAAAGCCAGGAGGCCGTGGACTGGGCGCAGACAGATCAGGCGCCGAAGATCGCGGAGGCCGGCGCGAATCTGATCGTGGGCGCGCATCCTCATGTGCTGCAGAAGATCGATATCGTTTCCGGCGTCCCTGTGGCCTACAGCCTCGGAAATTATCTGTTTAATTCAAAGACCCTGGACACGGGGCTTCTGAAGGCTGTGATCTCACCGGAGGGTGAGCTGCAGGAGCTTGCCTTTTTGCCGGTGCTGCAGTCCGGCTGCAGGGCGTCTTTGCTTTCCGGCGAAGAAAAGGAAAGGGTGCTGGCCCATATGCGGAGCATCTCGGGAAATGTGGAGATCGACAGGGACGGGAAGATCACATGGTGATCTCTGATCCCCCGGTGACCTTCAATTCTGTATTTTCGCTGTAATTGACAATATATTCCGGAATGTTTAGAATGAGTTTGTGCATAATGTAAGATGATTTCCGACAGAGACGTCAGCGCAGGATGCCCGGCGTCTTCTTTTTGTCGGAGCATCGGAAAAGGAGGTAATGCAATGAAAAAGTTTATCGCAGTGTTGATGGCCGGTGTCATGACCTTAAGCGTGGCAGCGTGCGGCGGCGCCCAGGGCGGTTCCGGGAATGCCGCTTCGTCAGATACCGCAGCAGCGCCCTCGGCGGAAGCTTCCGCAGCCGGCGGTAATGTGATCCGCATCGGTGTGTTTGAGCCCTCCACGGGCGATTCCGCATCCGGCGGGAAGAAGGAAACGCTGGGCATGCAGTTTGCAAATCAGGAGACGCCCACGGTGGAAGTGGACGGCACTACCTATAATGTGGAGCTTGTCTACGCGGACAACGGTTCTTCCTCCGACAAGGCCCCTTCTGCGGCTTCCGAGCTGGTGGGCAAGGATGTGTCGCTGGTGCTGGGATCCTATGGCTCGGGTGTGTCCATGGCCGGCGGCCCCAAATTTGAAGAGGCCGGACTTGCCGCGATCGGTGTCACCTGCACGAATCCGAATGTGACCGCCGGAAACGATTATTATTTCCGGATCTGCTTCCTGGATGATTTCCAGGCCGATGTGCTGGCCAATTTCGCAATGGAGAAATTCTCCGCAAAGAAGGCCTACTGCCTCGGTGAAAACGGCAATGAATATGACCAGGGCCTGGTCGCGTTCTTTACGAGGGTCTTTGAAAGCGCGGGCGGAGAGGTGATCTCCGACTCCTTCCCGACGAACAATTCCGACTTTACCTCCTATCTGAACAAGGCCAAGAGCGAAGGTGCGGATGTGATCTTCACCCCCGTTTCGATCGCCTATGCAAAGCAGATCATGGAGCAGGCCGCTTCGCTGGCCATTGACATTCCCTTCCTGGGCTCTGATACGCTTGATGACAACATGGTGCTGGAGGCCACGGCGGGCACCGACCTTCAGCTTTATGTCTCTACCTTCTATCAGGAAGGCGGTGATCCCGACTTCGATAAGGGGATCAAGGAATATATCAACGGCAATTCCGAAGCCCTGACAAACAACGGCGGAAACGATATGATCAGCGCCGTGACCGCGATGGGCTATGATGCCTATTATGTGGCGCTGGAGGCGATCAAGGCAGCCGGCAGCGGGGATAAGGCCGCGATCAAGGCTGCGATCCCCGGCGTGACCTATGACGGCGTCTCGGGCTCCATCGCATTTAATTCCGTGGGTGATGCGGTCAGGGATACGGCCTACATCAAGACCGCCGATACCGCCTCCGGCACATGGGCCTTCGAAAAGGTGCAGACCGGTTCCGCAAACTGATCGGATCATGGTGGGATCCCGCATCGGGCGGGATCCCCTGTCGTTATGGCGGGGCCGCCGGAAGGAGACCCGGGTTTCCTTTCGGCAGCTTCGCCGGGCGGGCAGGGCGCGGAGCAAACCGTCCTGCCTGAATGGTGGTTTTTATGGAATATGTCATTTCTGTTTTGCTTTCCGGCATTTCAGTGGGGGGGCAGTACGCCCTTATCGCCATCGGTTATACATTGGTTTACGGTATTCTCCGCCTGATCAATTTTGCCCATGGGGATGTGTTTATGGTTTCGGGCATTCTGGGCATCTATATGACTGCGGTGCTCCCCATTTAT
Organism: uncultured Lachnospiraceae bacterium; assembly: GCA_946621895.1. The sequence goes on from CAMOOZ010000262.1 coordinate 7,363, forward strand.
CTTTCCATCCCGTTAGTGATCATCATCACGGTGGCGCTCGGTTTTACGATCGAACGGGCGGCTTACAAGCCGCTGCGCAGCGCGCCCCGGATGAGTGTGATGATTTCCGCGATCGGCGTCAGCTATCTGCTGCAGAATACGGCCACCTATGTGACGGGAGGACAGCCCATGACCTATCCCACGGTGGATTTTCTCGCGCAGACCATTGATGTGGCGGGCACGCAGACAAAATGGGGGGTGATCATCACGCCGATCCTTGTCCTGCTGCTCGTGGCGGCGCTGACGCAGCTGATCGACCATACGAAGGTGGGCATGGCGATGCGGGCCGTTTCCAAGGATTTTGATACCAGCCGGCTGATGGGGATCAGGATCAACAGCGTGATCTCGGTGACCTTTATCATCGGCTCGGCGCTGGCGGCTGTAGGCTCCGTTCTGTTCTTTTCCAATTATCCCGCGATCACTCCCATGGCCGGCGCAATGCCGGGTTTAAAAGCCTTTGTGGCAGCGGTGTTCGGCGGGATCGGTTCCATCCCCGGAGCCGTGATCGGAGCCTTCCTCATCGGCATATGCGAGACGATCATCAAGGCGCTCCCTTCGAGCTGGGATGTGTCCGTATTTTCCGATGCCTTCACCTTCGCGCTGCTGATCATTATCCTGGTGTTTAAGCCCCAGGGGCTGTTTGGCGAGGCGGCCACGGACAAGGTATGAAAAAAGTCCATACCCGCATTTGTATAACAGGAGTAAGCTCATGAACCCCAAAAAACATCATTTTCTTCCGGCGCTGGCCGGCATCGTGATCCTGCTGGCGTTCGTGATCCTGCTGGAGAATGTCAGTGATCTGATCCCCGGCATGCCGCAGTTTCTGCAGCCCACAAGTCCGCTTTTCACGGTGCTGAAAAAGGCGGCTGTCTATTCGCTGGTGGCTGTTTCCATGAATCTGCTGAACGGGTTTACAGGCCTCTTTTCCCTGGGACAGGCGGGCTTTATGCTTTTGGGAGCATATACCTACGCTATCCTCACTGTTCCGGCGAGTCAGAAGGATCAGGTCTACTATCTTTTCGGCGGCTGCGCCTTTGAATCCTCTGTCGTGGATCTGTTTTCCGGGATATTCGGAGATTCCGGCGCGGGCGGCGCCGTTTCCATGCTTTTGGGCGTCCTGGTGGCGCTGATCCTGGCAGGGCTGGTGGCGGCGTTTTTCGCGTTTCTGATCGGTTTCCCCGTGCTGAGATTAAAAAGTGATTATCTTGCCATCGCGACCCTTGGCTTTGCCGAGATCCTGCGGGCCCTTTTTCAGTGGCAGAAGCTGGGCCCCATCACAAACGGCGCAAACATGATCAAGGGCTTTCCGACCTTTACCAGCTTTAATATCACCGGTGAGGGCGGAGCGGTCCTGCTCAGGCTTTCGACCTTTGTGCCGTTTCTGGTCTCTGCGGTCTGCATTGCGCTGATCGTGCTGCTGATCCATTCCTCCTACGGAAGGGCCTTTAAGGCGATCCGGGATGACGAGGTGGCGGCGGAGGCCATGGGGATCGGACTGTTTAAGCATAAAATGCTCTCCTTTGTCGTGTCCAGCTTTTTTGCGGGCGTGGGCGGAGCGCTTTTTGCAATGTATGTGGCGAATGCCCAGGCCAAGGCCTTTACCTCCACGATGACCTACGAGATCCTTTTGATCGTCGTGATCGGGGGGATCGGCTCCGTGTCCGGCTCGGTGATCGCCACCTTCCTGTATGTGGCCTGCTCCGAGTGGTGGCTGAGATTTCTGGACAGCGAGATGGTCATCGGCGGCTTTAAGGTGCCGCTGCTGCGCAACGGTTTCCGGATGGTGGTGTTCTCCGTGGTGATCATGCTGATCGTGCTGTTCTTCTCGCGGGGCATCATGGGGGAAAAAGAGCTTTCCCTGTCCGGTCTGTTCCGAAGAAAGAAGCTCCCGACAGCGGGAGAGCCGAAAACGGGAGAGGATGGTCTGAAGGAAGAGGAGAAGGCGTGACGGAAAGCAGGATATTGAAGCAGGCAGGACTTGGGAAGGAGTGATAATGGAGCAGAGAGCGAACGCCTTGCGGCTGGAGAACATCACGATGCAGTTTGGCGGCGTGGTGTCGGTCAATAATTTAAGCCTCGAGGTTCCGGAGGGAAAGATCATTGCGCTGATCGGACCGAACGGAGCGGGAAAGACCACTGCCTTTAACTGCATCACCGGGGTTTATCAGCCCACCAATGGTCTGATCGAGTTCATGGGTGAGCCCATGGTCCGTGCCTGTCCGAGAGGAAAGGACGCGAAGAGCTATAAAGGGATAAATAAGGATTCCTATTCCGCTGAAAAGGTGCTGGCGCCCACTCCGGATCAGATCACCAGACTGGGGATCGCCAGGACCTTCCAGAATATCCGGCTCTGGAAAAGCATGAGCGTGTTTGATAATGTACTCACCGCGAAGCATATGCGGGCAAAGCAGAATATTTTTTCCGCCACCTTCCGCGCGAATGCCGCGGAGGAAAAGCGGATGCGGGAGGAGACCCTGGCGCTTTTGCAGGAGCAGGGACTGGAGAGCGTAAAGGATGAGCCGGCCACCAGCCTTCCCTATGGACTGCAGCGGCATCTGGAGATCGCCAGAGCGCTGGCTACGGATCCGAGGCTGCTGCTTCTGGATGAGCCGGCTGCCGGAATGAATCCGCAGGAGACGCTGGAGCTGGGTGAGCTGGTGCAGGAGATCCGCGAGAAATACCACCTGACCGTTTTCCTGATCGAGCATCATATGGATCTGGTCATGAATATTTCGGACTATATCTATGTGATCGATTTCGGCAGCGAGATCGCCAGAGGGGTCCCGAGAGAGATCCAGTCGAATCAGAAGGTGATCGAGGCATATCTGGGGGTGGCTGAAAATGAGTGAGATCCTGGAGATTAAAGATTTAAGGGTGAACTACGGCGGGATCGAGGCAGTCCGCGGGATCAGCTTCGGTGTAAATGAGGGAGAGATCGTTACGCTGATCGGCGCCAACGGAGCAGGGAAAAGCTCCACGCTGCGGGCAGTTTCCGGTCTGGTGAAGCCTGGCGGGGGAAGCATTCTTTTTGCCGGTGAGGAGATCACCGGAAAAGACCCGACGCAGATCGTTTCCAGAGGGCTGATGATGGTGCCGGAGGGCCGCAGGATCTTCCCGAATCTGACCGTGCTCGAAAATCTGAAGGTGGGCGCCTATTTAAGAAAGGATGACCTGAGCGAAGACATCGAAAAGGTATATGCCTATTTTCCCAGATTAAAGGAGCGCTCCTGGCAGGCCGGCGGCACGCTCTCCGGCGGGGAACAGCAGATGCTGGCAGTGGGCAGGGCGCTGATGGGAAGGCCGAAGCTGCTGATGATGGACGAACCTTCCCTGGGCCTTGCGCCCATTGTGGTGCAGGAGATTTTTGAGATTATCCGTAAAATCCACGAAGCCGGAACCACAGTCCTGCTGATCGAGCAGAATGCGAATATGGCCCTGCATGTGGCGGACAGGGCGTATGTGATCGAAAACGGCCATATCGCCATGGAAGGGACGGGAAAAGAGCTGCTGGAGGATGAGAAGGTAAAAGCGGCATATCTGGGAAGCCAGGGAAAATAGGTGAAATTTTTTCCTTGACGCGAACCGATGGATCATGTTATTCTTTCCTACGCCGAAGACAGCAGGCGCCGAAAGGCTTAATCGTACCTGCCGAGGCAGCAGGATAGTGGGATCAGCTTCGAGACCCTTGTATTCGAAGAGTAGATAACTGTGTTGCGCCCCGGTCTTTGGCCAGGGCGTTTCTTTTTTATCGCACGGACGCGCAGATGTAATGGATGGCGCTGCCATCGCGCGGCCGGCGGGACAAGCAGGGCGTGATTCGCATTCCCTGTCCGAGCGGCAGGTGCAGCGAAATGAAGCGGGCCGCGCCGCCGGAAAAGAGCCCTCATTGAATAAATAAAGGAGGAAACCAAAACATGGCAAAAGTTGAACTCAAGCAGCCCATTGTGGATGAGATTGCCGGGCATCTGAAGGATGCGAACGCTGTCGTCCTGGTGGACTACAGAGGGATCACGGTGGAGCAGGATACGAAGCTTCGTAAAGAGCTCCGGGAAGCCGGCATCGTGTACAAGGTCTATAAGAACACGATGATGAACTTCGCCTTCAAGGGGACCGCCTTCGAAGAGCTTTCCAAATATCTGGAAGGCCCTTCCGCCATTGCCATCGGCCATGATGATGCCACGGCACCTGCCCGCATCATCTGTAAATTTGCGAAAACGGCAAATAAGCTGGAGGTCAAGGGCGGCTATGCGGACGGCGATCTTTACGATGCGGAGGGGATCAAGGCGCTTTCCGAGATTCCTTCAAGAGAAGAGCTGCTGGGCAGACTCTTCGGCAGCATGAAGAGCCCGATCACGAATCTGGCAAGAGTTCTGAACCAGATCGCGGAAAAAGGGGGCGGAGCGTCTGCTTCCGCGGACGCCGAAGATTCGGCCAAAGCCGAAGCTTCCGGAGAAGCAGCTGCTGAAGCACCTGCCGAAGCTGCGGCAGAAGAGAAGCCTGCAGAGGATGCCGCTCCCGCGGCAGAGGGAGGAAGCTTAAAGAATAGCTTTTTGCACCGGCAACGCAAAACGCCTGATATCGAAGGATTTGCAATGCGCCGGTGAACAGTTATTCATTTCCGATTCCCAAGCTCCTGCGGAATCAGGAACGGCTTAAAGGATTTCAGGTTGATTAACAGGAGGAAAATGATATCATGGCAAAATTAACGACTCAGGAATTTATCGATGCGATCAAGGAGCTTTCCGTTCTGGAGATGAACGATCTGGTGAAGGCATGTGAGGAAGAGTTTGGTGTATCCGCAGCGGCGGGTGTGGTGATGGCAGCCGGTCCTGCGGCAGGCCCTGTTGAAGAGGAGAAGGATTCCTTCGATGTGGAGCTGACCGAGGTCGGCCCGAACAAGGTCAAGGTCATCAAGGTCGTCAGAGAGGCCACCGGTCTTGGCTTAAAGGAAGCCAAGGATCTCGTGGATTCCGCGCCGAAGATGGTCAAGGAGGGTGCGCAGAAGGCCGAGGCCGAGGAACTGAAGGCAAAGCTGGAGGCGGAAGGCGCAAAGGTCACGCTGAAATAATCTGCAGTGGAGGACGAGGAGATGACAAGGGAAGAACAGGCCACATTCCTGATCGATGTGCTGATGGACATCCGGCATGCAAAGCATTCCCAGGATCCGGGGAAGACGCTGGAGAATCAGGAAAAGGTAATTATTGCCAAGCTGGAAACGCTGGGCGTGACGGTGTCAGATCTCCCCGAGGATTGCTGATCAAAAAACAAACAGCAATTGGCTGCCATGGGCGATCGACTGAAGGGGGAGGAGTGATCTTCCCCCTTCTTCGATTTATCGCATGCGCAGCTGAAAGCAGAGACTTTAATGGTACGAAAATTAATTAATAAACTGAAGCCTGCGGATCATATCCTGATCCTGTTTCTTGCTGCGCTGATCCTTTTCGAGGCCAGAAGCTGGGCGCTGCCCTGGTTTCCCCGGGAGATCCGGGAGGCCGATCAGCTGGCCGCGGCCACGGATCTTGCGAAGGGGATCAATATCTATTCGCCGGAGGTCATCCGGGGAGAGGAATTTCCGGCCTTCATCATGTACGGCTTCTTGAGTCCCCTGCTGATCGCGGCACTTTCTCTGCTGACGGGCGGCTCTGTGCTCGTTTCCGGGACGGTTTTTTATCTGTTCTGCAAGCTGGGCGCCTGCTTCCTGCTGGGCCTGACCGTTTACCGGAAAAAACAAAATCTGACGATCGCGCTTTTATGCGCGGCGCTGCTCTATCCGTGCTTCTGGCGTTATGAAGTCTTTGGCGGCATTTTCCCCGATGCCCTGGGGATCTTTCTCAGCGTACTTTTCTATTATGTGACGGAAACGGGGATCCTGCGGGGAAAAAATCATCCCTTTCAGATGGCGGGGATCATTCTGCTCCTCTTCTATACCAAATATTATTTTGTTTTTATCCTGTTTGGCGCGGGGCTTTATCTGCTCCTGCACAATAGAAAGGATTTCTTCCGGTTCAGCCTTTTCGGATCAGCCGCGGGTATCTGCTCGATCCTGCTCGTGGACAGGATTTTTCCGCTTTTTTTTACCTCCACGATCCCGGTGCTTTCCGTGTCCACCAGAACTTCCGTCTGGAATTCCGTAAAGCAGCTGCTGGCGCTGGGCAGATATTTTCCCCTGCCGATCCTGATCCTGCTGGTCTGGTTTTTTGCCGGCCTTTACCGGCTTTACCGGAAAAAGAAGGAAGCCCGGACATTTTTTTCGTTTCCGATGCTGGAGACACTCTGCATCTTTCCGTTTGCCTTTCTTTTCGGAAGAAATGACGGCACCTGGCTGACCTATTATCTGCAGATGCTCATGCCCGCGGCGATCCTGCTTTTCGGAGAGGTGTTCGGCGAACTGGCCACGGGAGAAAACAGGATTGCCGCGGCATGGAAAAAGCCGGCATTGCAGCTTCTGCTGCTGATCGCCTTCCTTCTGCCCACCTGCAAATATTCGCTGAACCTTTATCTGACGCCGGAAATGGAGGCGGACTGGAACAATCTTTACGCGAGGCTGGATGTTCTTGCGGAGGATAAGGAGGGCGTGCTGCTTCTGGGGCCGGAGCTGGGATTTTACGCCATTGAGAAGGAGCTTTATCTGCTGGACGAGGGCGCCGGACAGTATATCAATGACGCCTTTTTAAAGAGCTGGGAGGAGTCTGCGCTTTCCCGGGCGCTTTTCCCCCACGCTCCGGAGCTCTGCAAAGCATACCGCGCGCAGACGGAAAAGATCAACCGGGATATCCGCGAAGGCCGGTACGCGTATGTGGTCATTGACGAAAACTGGACGGAATATTTTGTGGACCTCGAGGCGCTGCAGCAGACATATGAAAGAATTGAACGGCATGGACTGCAGGTGGGTCCCTTCGGTGTGAGCGTGGATATCTACCGGCGGCGGTGAACTCCTGCTCTGCGGCAATCGATCAGGGAAGGATTCATCCGCACCTTACTCGCCGCCAGGGGGCGCATCGTCAAATGGCGATATTTTCCTCTGTGCCCACGACATGAAAAAAGGGAAAGCCGGAGCTTTCCCTTATGACAGGGCCGCCGAAAGGAAAATGCCGCTTCGCGGCCGGCGGCCCGCCGGCGAGTAGGTGTGCGGAATGTCCTGCTTTGCAGGACATCGTCTTCCCTGCTCGATAGATATCGATTTTCCGATTCAGCGAAGCGAGGCGATATGCGCCCTGGCGTTTTTCCAGGCGCTCTCGAAGCTGCTCCTGAAGAGCACCACGGGGCCGTAATCCTCGTATTCGTCCGGCTCGATCTCGTTCAGATAATAGGCCTTCCTGAAGGTGGGGATCTTTTCCGTCAGCTCATCGATGATCTCCATGTCCACAGGGTTATAGAAACGGGAGACCACGGGCTGATCCAGCTCCAGCAGCTTGTCTGCCGTGCCGGCCCAGTTGATCGTGATCGCGGCGTCCGCGCCCACCATTTCCGTGAAGTGATGGAGGCCTCTGGCGCCGCCGCCGATGAAGTGGCAGTCATAGCCCCTGCGCTTTACGATCTCATAGATCTTTTTCGCCACGGCCAGTCCCGCTATCCAGACCTTGTCCGGGGAGATATCGATCTCCTCCTCCTTCACCTCATTTTTCACATACTGATCGAAGATGCCGGTGATCACGCTGTAATACAGAGGAGCGGGATTTACCATGTTTTTAGTCGTCTTTTCATATATTTCGCAGACATCCAGCACCTGCCTGGCTGCCATACATTCGGTTGCGTTGATCGGCACTCTTTCCTTAATTAAGGTTTCGATGGCCTTCAGTCCTCCGGGCACAGCGGGAATCTTGCACATGATGTTCTCCCCGGCCTCCCGGTTAAAGCGCCCGTACTCCACGATGGCCTCCGCTGTCTCATTGAAGGGGTCCCCCTGAATGGAAACAAAGCCGTTTTTCCCATGGCTTTTCTCATACATCGGATGAAACCCCTTGGCCACGCCGCCGATCAGCTCTCTCTGAAGCTTTACCAGCGCCTTGTTATCATCCGGTTCCTCGGCGATAACACCCTTGATGATCCCGTTTACATAGTCCTTTTCTTC
>CAMOOZ010000263.1 GCA_946621895.1 uncultured Lachnospiraceae bacterium
CATCTCTTCTGCCGGCCTCAGGGTCTTCATGAAGCTGAAGAAGGCAGTAAAAAGAAATGTGTATGTGGAGAATGTATCCAATGATCTCTATGATATCTTTGAGGTGACGGGCTTTGTGGATATCCTCGAGGTGACAAAAAAGCTGCGGGAGATCTCCGTGGATGGCTGCGAGGTGATCGGAGAAGGCGCAAACGGCAAGGTTTACCGCCTCGATGACGAAACGATCATCAAGGTATTCAATCCGGGCGTGGCAATGGATATTGTAAAGGAGGAACGGGATGTTGCCCGCGCGGCTTTTGTCTCCGGCGTGCCCACGGCGATCTCCTATGATGTGGCGAGAGTCGGAGAAAGCTATGGCGCGGTATATGAGATGCTGCATGCAAAAACGCTTTCCGCCTTTGTCATGGAGGAGCCGGAGCGCACTGCGGAGATGGGGCGGCGAATGGGCGAGCTGTTAAAGGAGCTGCATCAGACGCCGGCAAACACGGAACGCCTCACCAATATGCTCACGGTCTATCGGGAACGGGTGCGGAAGATGGAAAAATACCTGACGGACAAAGAGCTCGAAAAGCTGATGTCGGTGTACGACGTGCTGGATGAGCGAAAGACGATGCTGCACGGCGATTATCACGCGAAAAACATCATGTATATGGATGGCGAGCTGATCTTCATTGATATGGGGGATGTGGGCTATGGACATCCCCTTCTCGACATCGGCGGATCTTATCTCGGGATGATGCATGTGGCAAAGATAAATCCGTCGGCAGTGCCGAAATTTCTCGGTGTGGATGTTGAGAAGGCGATGATATTATGGGACAACATGCTGCTTGCCTACTTCGGGGAAGAACATGTTGAAGAAGGGAAACAGCTCGCGGAGATCTACGGCGAGGCCAAATATATGCTCACGCCGCTGGTCTACACAAAGATGACAGAGGAAATGGCTCACGCGTTGATCGAACGGGTAAGAAAGAACGGTTTTATCAGCGAGAGCTTCGATATCAGCCCGGCGTTAAACAGAACGATCTCCTTTTAACCGCCCCTGCCGAAGAAGACACTGTCACGGCCCGCATGCTGCGGGCCGTGCTTTTTATGTCAGGCGCGGCAGGAGAAGGCTGCGCCGCATTATTGTTCCTTCCTCGTCCCATAGAAGATATCCGCCACCGGCCAGTCGGGAAGAAGCTTGTCCATCAGTGTACGGGTGGAAGGGTTCTTCCTGGATATCCTTACAGGCGTTTCCGGGGGGTAGAGCCGCAGCGCCTGCTGGGCGGCATAATGGATCATGATCAGCAGATGTTTTTTGCTCTCCGGCCCGTAGGCAAAAAAAAGCACCGGGATCAGCACGCCCGAGGGGGTTCTGCGGATCAGAAACAGTCCGGGGTTCTTTTCACCGGAAGTGATGCAGGCGGAGACCTTATTGTCAAACCAGCTTTTGGGCAGAAAAGGAAGATCCTCCTCGCTGCCCGGATGTCCCTTAAACAGGATCTGCTTTACGGCATTCCTGAACTGCATGATGGACAGCTCTTCGATATTTCCCACATACTCCGGGAGCTTGTATCCCTTCCCCAGCTCTGTCGCGGCAATCTCTCCAAGGGTAATGGTAAGGATATCATTCTCCTTTTTCTCCAGCGAAAAGCCTTTATCCTCCAGCGCTTTTGCCTCGGGCTCGTTTTCCAGCTCATAAATGGTTTCGACGATCTCATTTTCCGGCACGGAGTTCTGTCTGTAAAAGTCCTCCATACTGTCTGAAACCTCGCCGTTATCCGCCTTCAGCATGCAGATCCTGGCCGTGGTGTCCTCCTCGCTGTCCGAATGCAGAAGCTCATACACCAGCGCGCCTAAGGGAGAGCCTTCCTCATCAACTGCGCCGATTCCTTTGAAGTAGATACGCCTCAGATCCTCTGCCATATCCTCGCCCAAAAGCGGGGCAAAGTCCTGCAGCTCATCCTCTGAAATTTCAATCATATCCGTCACAGAACACGCTCCATAAAAACTGCCGGGGTCTCCGTTTTCTTTCGCAAGGTACAGTCTGCCTTTATCTCGCAAAGAGACTTTACATCCTCCATCACCATGATCAGCGGTCCTCTCTCCCGGACACTGGTCAGCACCACGATCTCATGATCATTTCGCAGAATGGGTTCACAGTTCTCGGGGAGCTGGCTGATCAGAAGCGCTGAAAAATCCTTCATTTCCTTTGAAGAATCCAGCGTAAAGCTCATGGCGCTGTAAGGGTCGTACCGCTTTTTACTCACCAGGTCTTTCAGATAGCCGACAAAGTCCATCGTATAGAAGCCCGTCTCCCGATCCATATAGTTAAGCCCTATAATGATCGACTGATACAGCATCATTATCCCCAGCGTGGAACCAAGGGCCGAGAGGCTGATCTCGAAAATATCCTGAATGACCCACCCGGCAAATACCGGAACAAAAAACCCCCAGGGATTGAAAAACCGCAGGTAACCGTTTTGCTTCTTGTATTCCCGCAGCAGCCACAGCGCAAGAAAGAAATAAAAAACACGGATGAGAAAAAACAGCACAACGGCAATGACAAAAAACCAAAGGCCCTGCTCTGACATTACCGCCAGGGGAACACTGGCCGCAGCCACCACGGCGGAGAGCATAAGCGGGATATAGCCGGCCCAAAACCTGTTGCGGATAAAATCCCTGTCGTCAAAGAGGCGGATGCTCAGGAAGATGAGCCACATGTAGAAAAAAAAAGTGGTCAGAAAGATATCGACGATCAGGACTGCCATCGCCGTCCAGATCCAGCCCTCCAGCTCAGCCTTCGGCAATTTCAGGAAATCCGCCACTTTCATCCCGTCAAGATGCATATCCGCCCAGGCATACACCATGTCAAGAAGCGCCATTGCCAGCACAACCCAGGCAAAACGCCGGAAATGATGCCTGATGATCGCCGCTTCATCCGGCAGCCTGCTGATCCGGAAAAGCTGGACGATCATCAGCGCCGCGGCCACCAGATTCACTGCAAAGGAAAAATATGTCATTGCCGTCACCCCAGAATAAATACTCCTGTTTTCAGTATTCTTTCAGTATAGCATATCGAAAAAGCCGAATCAAACCGGCATGGCTCGCAGAATGATCACCGGTCCCCGCAGGCGGAAACCGGCAATTGCCTTATTCGCTTACCGCACCTCATTGCGGACATGGCTCCTTCGCCGCAAAAACAGGCGGACAAGGAGGATGATGGCCGCGGCGAAGAGGATCAGCAAAAGCTGGATCAGCCACTGCGCCGCAGAAAGGGGAACAAGATAAAAGATCCCCGGGAAAAGGAGCACCTCCAGCGCCATTGCCCCGCAGATCCCCAGGAAAACAAAGCTCCTGAGCTTCGTGAAGGGAAGGCAGGTGATAAACAGTGTCATCAGGCCGGCCGCCGCGGCGGATAAGGTGGCCATCGTGGAGCATGCCTCCCGGGATAAGCCGGTTTTTTCCAGCAAAGCGGAGATCAGCGCGCAGGCAGCCACCGCCAGTGCACCGGGGATCGCCCGGGTGAGGACGGAGCGCAGGAAATTGCCGTTTACCCGCTCACTGTTGGGCTCCAGCGCAAGGAAGAAGGAGGGAATGCCGATGGTCAGGGAAGAGATCAGGGTCAGCTGGATGGGCTGGAAGGGATAGCTGGCAGGCAGAAAAATGACCAGGAGGGCAAGGATGAAGGAATACAGCGTCTTGACCAGAAAAAGGGACGCCGTCCGGTTGATGTTATTGATCACGCGTCTCCCCTCCGCCACCACGGCCGGGAGCGCCGCAAAATCAGCGTCCAGCAGCAAAAGCTGCGCGGCATGCCTTGCCGCTTCCGAGCCTCCGGGCATGGCAATGGAGCAGTCCGCCGCCTTCAGGGCCGGAATATCGTTCACCCCGTCTCCCGTCATGGCCACAATATGTCCCGCCGCCTTCAGCGCCTCCCCTAACCGCCTCTTCCTTTCCGGCGTCACCCGGCCAAAAACCACGCTTTCCCGGGCGGCTTCCTCCAGCTCCTGATCCTTCAGCGCGGACACATCCGTCCATTTCTCCGCATTCTTTAATCCCACCCGCGCGGCGATGGCCGACACCGTCCTGGGATCATCTCCGCTGATTAACTTTACCTGAACTCCCTGCTCTGCAAAATAACGAAGGGTGTCCTCCGCATTGGGA
>CAMOOZ010000264.1 GCA_946621895.1 uncultured Lachnospiraceae bacterium
ATTTTGCCTATTATCATCATGCGATCCGGTTTATGGAAGTCTCCTTCCGCCCCAGGCATGGCGGCGTGAATTCGATCAACATTCCTCGGATCATCGGGATCGGGAGACAGGCGCTGAAAGATTTTCGTGCCTTCCGCAAGGATATGTAACAGGCGATTGAAAGCAAATACGAATTAAGCATTTCGATGAAAATGCGCATTGGATGGATGCGCGCTCCGTCGGGATGCTTTTTTTGTTGCATAGAACGCTGCAAAGGAACTTTCATTTTACAGAATGAGACTTCGTGATCACGATCATGAACCTGGTAATACCGGTGACGAGTGTGCAGGCGGCAGTATCTCTGCCGGAAATATCGGGCAGAAGATATGTCACGACTTATACGTATTCTTCGACCGGAAAAGTATATGCGTTTTCAGACACTGCACTCTCCCAAAAGACCGGCGGATATGCAGGGAAACGGATATCAGATACAGCTGCAGGATGGCCCGCAGGCCGGCAGGGAAGAGCTTCGGGCTGAGGAAACCGCATCGGGAGAGCAGCGTGTTTTAGCCGTGGAAAACACCGGAAACGCGGGTAATGCCGGGACGGAAGGGCTTCGGGCTGAGGAAACCGCATCGGGGGAACAGTGTGCTTTCACCGAGGAAACCGAATCGGGGGAACAGCATGTTTCCACCATGGAAAATACCGAAAACGCGGGACAGGTAAGCGGCGGAAAAAAACAGGAGCCCGAAAGGATTGACGGACCTTTCCGGACTCCTGAGGAATGCAGAGAGCAGATGCGGGAGCTGGTGAACAGGATCGAGGAAGAGGAAATGAAGAAGTATTACTTCTGAGCCGCCTGCTTTTCCGCAGCCTCCTCCTCCCGCACCACATCCCAGTTTTTGATCAGGTAATCCGCAAGCGAGATAATTGTCAGCGCAAGCGCGATCCACATGATCACCTGGGTGGCGATCCGGAAATAGGGATGATCAAGGTTTATGATCATCATGCAGACCATGATCATCTGGAAGGTGGTCTTGAATTTTCCCCAGTAGCTGGCGGCCAGCACCCGCCCCTTGTCTGAGGCGACGAGGCGAAAGCCGCTGATCACAAATTCCCGGGCGATAATGATCAGGACGACGGGGCAGGGGATCCGCCCGATATCCAGCAGACAGATCAGCGCGGAGCAGACCAGCAGCTTATCCGCAAGCGGGTCCATAAACTTGCCGAAATTCGTGATCAGATTGTATTTTCTGGCAATTTTGCCGTCCAGCAGATCGGTCAGGGAGGCGATAATGAAGATTCCCAGCGCGATCCAGTCGGACCAGGGATCCGCATAATTCGTCAGCAGAAAAAAGACGAAAAAGGGAATCAGAAAAACCCTGAGCATGGTCAGCTTATTCGGCAGATTCATTGCGATAACTCCTTTTGTATTTTTTCAATATCTCTGTATAATATCGTAAACGCATTTAGAAAATGCATTTACGATACCCCTCCGGGGAGGAGCGCACGGCCGCGGCATGGAAATATGTTGCTTCGCAACCCGTGGCCGGCGGGGGAAACGGGTTAAAGTGCAGGCACTTAATTCGTTTCCTATAAATTAAATTTGATCGGGGGGCTGACCTCCAGGAGAGAGGCACTCAGATCATAGCCCTCAGCGCTGTCCGTGCGGACACGCACCATATCCCCGGTGATCAGCTCCCGCGGTGAGGAAACAAACACCAGACCATCCACCTCCGGAGCATCCCGATAGCTTCTGCCCACATAAACGCCCGGGGAATCGGAAAGTGCGCCTTCCACAAGAATATCCAGCTCTTTTCCCACGAGTGCTTTGTTTTTGGCAAAGGTGATCTCCTGCTGTGCGGCCAGCAGCTCGTTTTTCCACCGCTCCTTGCGTTTCCAGTGGATCTGCTCGGGCATCCGGGCGGCAGGAGTGCCCTCTTCCCTTGAGTAGGTAAAGACGCCCAGCCGGTCAAAGCGCAGCGCCCGGATGAAATCCAGGCATTCCTCGTGATCCTGCTCTGTTTCCCCGGGAAAGCCCGTGATCAGCGTGGTTCGCAGGCAGATCCCGGGAATCGTGTCCCGAAGTTTTCCGATCAGTGCCTTCAGCTGTGTCTGCGTGGTTTTCCTGCCCATCCGTTTTAATATGCCGTCAGCTGCATGCTGGATCGGAATATCCAGATAGGGAAGAACCTTCGGCAGCGCTGCCATTGCGCGGATCAGCGCATCGTCCAGCTCCTCCGGATAGCAGTAAAGCAGCCTGATCCAGGAAAGATCAAGCGCCGAGAGCTTTTCCAGAAGCTGCGGAAGCCGCTTTTGCCCATACAGGTCCACACCGTAGAGCGTGGTCTCCTGCGCCACCAGGATAAGCTCCTTTACGCCCGCATCGGCCAGCTTTTCCGCTTCCTTTAACAGAGCTTCCTCCGGAATGCTCCGGTAGGGGCCGCGGATCTTCGGGATGATGCAGTAGGTGCAGCATTTGTCGCAGCCCTCGGCGATCTTCAGATAAGCGTAATGCCCCGGCGTGGAGAGCATTCTTTCCGGGACGGCATAAGGCTTCTCGTTCAGCGGGCGCAGCAGCATGATCGGCGCTTCTTCTCCCGCTTCAAGCCGATTTAACGCCTCTGCCAGCTCACCCTGCGAGGAGGTGCCGATCACAGCGTCCACCTCGGGGATGTCCCTTCGGATCTCCTCCCAGTACCTCTGCGCAAGACATCCCGCGCAGAGCAGGTACTTAAGCGAGCCGGAGGTCTTCAGGCCGGCGTAATGCAGCAGCGTATCGATGCTTTCCGCCTTCGCGTCCCCGATGAAGCAGCAGGTATTTACGACCACTGCCTCCGCCTCATCCTCCTCATCGGTCAGGGTATGGCCGGAGGCGGCAAGCAGGGAAAGCATCTTCTCGGTGTCTACGAGATTTTTATCGCAGCCGAGCGAAATGAAAAGGATCCGCAAAGGATAAAGCCGGGGTTATTCCCCGGCCTCCCCGTCTACATCATCGCCTTCAAGGCCTGCCAGCTCATCCATGCCCTCCGGCTTGGAGAAACCGTCGTCCTCCCGCTCATAGGGGGAATCATCCTCCGCGTCTTCGTTCTGCTCCAGCTCATCCTCATCCGTTTCGTCATCGGAATCGATGGCCCAGTTGATATCGGCTTCGGACACCGGCTCCTGCGGCTCCTCTTCCTCGTAATTACTGTTCAGCAGGTGGAGCTTGCCCTCCTCCAGCTCCTCCACCGCGATGGAAAGAGGCTTTTTATCCAGAGAATCCCTGACTAACGGAATATCTCCGGCAATAAGCTGGCGGGCTCTCCTCGCGGTGGCCATCACAATGGAATAACGGCTGTTCACCGCCATTGTTTCCCCGGATTCCGCGTCATGATTCACGACCTCCATGAGGTCTGAGTAGGATGGATGTAACATGGTTTTATGCCTCCTGTTCTTCAGCTCGTGCTGCTGTTTCGTTAACTTTAAAATCCCCCTCCCGCAGCTGCCTGCGGATCTCACGGATCGTCTCCTCATTCCGAAAGGCCGCAAAATGAGCGGAGCGGATAACGCCCAGCAGCTCTTTATAGCAGGTCTCCAGATCATCATTGATCAGGACATAGTCATAGCTCTCAATCCCTTCGGATTCCTCGGCAGCCCGCTGCAGGCGCCTGAGGATCACCTCGGGCTCCTCCGTGCCCCGGCTCACCAGCCGGTTTTTCAGCTCCCCTGCGCTGGGCGGGAGGATAAAGACGAGCAGCGCGTCCGGATATTCCCGTTTGACCTTCATCGCCCCCTGGATCTCAATCTCCAGGATGACATCCATGCCCTCCGAGAGCCGCTTTTCCACATAGGCTCTGGGGGTGCCGTAGTAATTGCCCACATATTCCGCATGCTCGATGAACCCGTTTTCCCGGATGGTCTTTTCGAATTCCTCTCTGGTCACGAAGAAGTAGGACACCCCGTCCTCTTCGCCGGGCCTGGGCGCTCTGGTCGTCATGGAAACGGAAAGACAGAACTGTTCATTCCGTTCGGTCAGAAGATTCATCAGCGTGCCTTTCCCCGTGCCGGCAAAGCCGCTGACCACGATTAGTATTCCCCTGGCGTTCATTCTTGATCATCCTCCCGGAAACATGCAGCGGCGGCACTGCGATCCGCAGATCATCGCATCACGAAGCCTCCTGTCCGGCTTCAGGGATCCTCCTCCGGCGGGCCGGCAAAGCTGCCGCGCATGGCCTCGGCTCCGGTCCTGGCTCCGATCGTCTCCGGGAGCAGCGCGGACAGCACCACATGCCCGGAATCCATGATCAGCACAGCCTTGGTCTTTCTGCCCTGCGAGGCATCTACGATCTTTCCCTCGTCCCTGGCGGTCTGGACCAGCCGCTTCATCGGAGCGGAATCCGGACTCACCACGGCCACCAGCTTGGAGGCGTTTACCATGTTTCCATAACCGATATGGATAAATGCGCCGGTCATTCGATATTCTGGATCTGCTCCCTGAGCTTTTCGATCCCCGTTTTCAATTCGATCCCGGCGTCGGAGATCTTCAGGTCACCGGCCTTGGAGAGGATCGTGTTGGCCTCGCGGTTCATTTCCTGCGCAAGGAAATCCAGCTTCCGGCCCACGGCGCCGCCCTCCTCCAGCGTTTTCTTCATTGCGGCAAAATGGCTGGAAAGACGCACGATCTCTTCATCCACGCAGATCTTATCCGCGTAGAGGGTGGTCTCCATCAAAAGCCTGGATTCCTCCACCTGCGCATCCCCGAGCAGGGCAACCACTTTTTCCCGCAGCTCTTCCTTGTATCGTGCAAGGATTTCCGGAGAGCATTCCCGGATAAAATCCACATGGGCGCTCAGTTCATCGCATTTTTCCAGCAGATCCTGCTTTAAATGGTCACCCTCTCTCGATCTGCTCTCGGCAAAACGTTCCAGCGCTCCTGTTAAGACGCCGGAAAGCTCCTCCCAGAGCGCGTCCTCATCCGCGGGGGCTTCCTCAACGGTCAGCACCTCGGGGAAACGGGAGAGATGGGACACCCGGATATCATTTTCCAGTCCGAAATCCTCGGC
>CAMOOZ010000265.1 GCA_946621895.1 uncultured Lachnospiraceae bacterium
CATTGAGCCTGTTCTCCGCTATATCGATGAGCACATCAGGGATTCGATCAGTTTAAATGAAGTGGTAGAGAACTGCCATATCAGCCATCAGTATATCTTAAAGCTTTTCCGGCATCAGATGAGCATGAGCGCGCTGGAATATATCCAGAACCGCAAGATCATGCTGGCCAAATGGTATCTCTATTTTGAACAGTCCTCCACGCTTTCCATTGCGATGAAGCTCGGCTATGAGGATGGAGGCTATTTTGCGAAGGTATTCAAAAAGCTGGAGGGGATCACCCCGCATCAGTATAAGGTAAGACTGAGGGAGCTTTATGGTCGTTAAAGAAGTGCTTGGGGCGCTGGACCGGCTTTACAGGAAAGATCGCGCCGCGGTGGAGGAATATCTGCTGCGCAGCATCGAAGCCGCAGACAGGGAAGACGACCAGGCGGCGCTTGCCACGCTGCTGAATGAAGGGATCGGTTTTTATCGGGACAGATCCCGCTTCGGTGAATGCAAGGTTTGCTGTCTTAAGGCAAAGGAAGTCATGCAGCGCATGGGGATGCAGGGAACGATCCCCTATGCGACTACGCTTTTGAATATCGCGACGGCGTACCGGGCATTTGGCATATTTGATGAGACAGAGGAGATGTACCGGGAGGTAGAGGATATCTATCGTCGTATGCTCCCTTCCGATGATTATCTTTTTGCCACGCTTTATAACAACCGCGGGCTGCTGAGGCAGCGGCAGGGAAGGTTTGGCGAAGCGGCGGAGGAATACATTCGCGCCCTGGGCATCCTGGAAGGATATCCGGACGCGCTGGATGAGCTGGCCACATCGGAGGTGAATCTTGCCTCTGTTTTGCTGGAAACAAAAGAGTGGAAGAGCGCTCTTCCTCATCTGCGGAAGGCTTTTTCCATCTATCTGGACGGCAGGACGGGAGATTTTCATTACTGTATGGCCTTAAATGCGATGGGGGAATATCTTTACCGGGAAGGGATGTTTGCCGAGGCGGAGGCGATGCTCGATCAGGCGATTGCATTGCTGGATAAGCTGATGGGGAAAACGAAGGATATGGAGATCCTTGAGGCCAATCGGAATAAGATCAGAAGGGCAAGAGAGCGGGCGTAACTGTTTGCCTGCAGCAGGAGGATCTCTGATTTCTATTACAGAGGCTGAACAGGAGGGGGTATGGATAAGATCAGACTGGTCAATGAAGTGGTGGAGCTGGAATGGCAGGCTTTTCAGGAGGTGCATAACGAGGGCGGCAGGGCTTCGTGCCAGGATAACCGGGAGACCTTTGATATCATGCGAAAGAGCCAGTATCTGCCCTGGAATGAGGAGATGCTCATCCGGTACAAGGCGGATTTTATCGCGGCGCTGAAGCAGGGCAGGAATCTCGTGACGGAAAAATACGCCCGGATGATGGAGTCCAACGCGAAGGAGGAATTCGCGCTGATCAAGGATCAGCTTCCGCCCGTCAGTGAGGCCTGCAGGGCGCTGATCGAGGCGGTGGTGGCCATTCAGGTGAAATGGATGGAGGAATTCGCTGCGAAATATCCGTATCTGGCGGGCCAGGGAAGGGCCATCCATACCGCTGAGGATACGGAATACAATACTTCTTATGAGACTTATCTGCGGGGAGAGCTGTCCACCTATTCTCCGGCGATGCTGGTGCTTTATGCGAATTTTGTGGATGACCTGAGAAATAAGGGCTGCAATCTGTCCGCGCTGATCATGAAATTTACCACGGCGTTTTACGGCTATCCATCGCTGGAAGCGGCGGAAAACAAACAGAAATATACCGCCGCCGCAAGGGAGATGACAGACAGGATTTTATCTAACCTGCCGGACTTTCAAAGGATAGCGTAGCAATCCTTTGGAATCAGCGTAGCAATTCTTTAGAATCAGCGCAGCGTTATTGGAGGAAAAAATGAAGATCACGGATTCGATCTGTTATGTTGGCGTGAATGATCATCAGGTAGATCTGTTTGAAGGGCAGTATAAGGTGCCGTTTGGCATGGCCTATAATTCCTATGTCCTGATGGATGAACGGATCGCTGTGATGGACACGGTGGATGTCCGTTTTTGCGGCGAATGGCTTGCGCAGATAACAGGCGTGCTCTGCGGCAGAAAGCCGGATTATCTGATCATTCAGCATATGGAGCCGGATCATTCCGGGAGCATCAGCGGTTTTCTTAAGGCTTTTCCGGAGGTGACAGTGGTATCCAATGCGCAGGCTTTTTGCATGATGGATCAGTTTTTCGGCGAAGGCGTGATCCGGAAAAAGCTTGTGGTAGAAAACGGTTCTTCCCTTTCCCTGGGCAGGCATCAGCTGAGCTTTGTGTTTGCACCGATGGTACACTGGCCTGAGGTGATGGTGACCTACGATTCGACGGAAAAGGTGCTGTTCTCCGCGGACGGCTTCGGCAAATTCGGCGCAAACGATGTGGAGGATCCCGCTGGCTGGGTGCCGGAAGCAAGACGGTATTATATCGGCATCGTGGGAAAATACGGCGCGCCGGTACAGGCGCTCTTAAAGGCTGCCGCCGGACTGGAGATCCATACGATCTGCGCTACCCATGGACCCATCCTGACGGATGACGCGGATAATTATCTGCGGCTTGCGCAGGAAAACCAGGATGCGCCGCGAACCATGCTTCTTGCGGAAAGCCTTGCCCCCTATCTGGATTATTATGATAAATGGTCTTCCTATATGCCGGAAGAGGAGGGGGTGACGATCGCATTCACCTCTGTTTACGGGCATACAAAGGAAGCCGCCCTGACCCTTGGCGCGATGCTGGATCTGCGGGGCGTCAGAAATGTGGCTATCTTTGATCTGGCAAGGGATGATATGGCGGAAGCGCTGGCCAGCGCCTTCCGCTACGACAGGCTTGTCCTTGCAACCACGACCTATAATGGAGCCATGTATCCTTACATGCCCTCTTTTATCGGGACCCTCGTTAAGCATAGCTTTAAGAAAAGAAAGGTCGGCCTCATTGAAAACGGCACCTGGGCGCC
>CAMOOZ010000266.1 GCA_946621895.1 uncultured Lachnospiraceae bacterium
CTGGGCGGCAGCGATCTGTTTGGCCAGGGCAAACATTTCCACATAGGAAACAGAATAGACAAGGGATGTGTCCTTCACCAGCGTGATCACCTCGTTGGTCACGCTGGGCAGCACGATCTTGACCATCTGCGGCAGGATGATCCGGCCAAAGGTCTGTGCCTTTGAATAGCCCAGAATCTCCGCCGCTTCATATTGTCCCGGGGAAATGGATTCGATGCCGGAGCGGTAGATCTCTGCAAAATAGGCCGCATAATTCACCGAGCAGCCCAGAATGATCGCAAAAAACTTATACCCTCCTCCGATATTCATTCCCCAGAGATAGAAGGGACCGAAATACCAGATCAGCAGCTGCAGCATCAGGGGCGTCCCGCGCATAATGGAGATATAGATCCTGACCAGAAAGGAAAGCGGCTTAAAACGGCTTGCCCTGCCAAACCAGACAAGCAGTCCCAGCGGAAGGGAAAAGAGCAGAACCAGTGCAAAGATCAGCACGGTCTGCCCAAATCCCGTCAGAAGCTGCAGAATAATGACAGAAAGATCCACGGATTCCTGCCCCAGGATCTCTTTGGCGCTCTCCGGCGTCAGGGAGACCATATCCGCGATCTCATATTTCTCCGCCAGCTTGTTCATTGTGCCGTCCACGGCAAGCTGGCAGAGACCGTAGTTGATCATGTCCGCGATCTCCTGTGAACCCTTTTTAAAGCCCACGGCATACTGCTCGGTGTTCAGAGACTCCTCCAGAATGCTGAAGCCCTCGCCTCTGGAATTGATCTGATATTTTGCCACGCCGATATCGATGGCCAGCGCATCCAGCGCTCCTGCCCTCAGCTCGGTAAAGGCTGTATTATAATCCCCGAACTGCTGCAGCTCGCCAAAGGTGTCCGCCAGCGCCTTCTGATCGCCCTCCAGCAGCTCCAGCGCCGCGGAGGCCGCCTGAACGCCGACAATCTTTCCGGAAAGCCCGCTTAAATCCCTGATCCCGGAGGAATCCGCCACCACGATCACCTGTGAATTATCCACATAGGGCACGGAGAAGGTATAATCATTCTCCCTGCCGTTCATCGTAAAGCCGTTCCAGATGCAGTCAATGGAACCGGAATTCAGCTCCATGTCCTTGGAATCCCAGTTGATCGGCTTCTTCTCCAGCTCCCAGCCGTACTGGTCGCACACCGCCTGGGCCAGCTCCAGATCAAAGCCGGTGTAGCTGCCGTCCGTGTCCATATACCCATAGGGGGGATATTCCGCATCGAAGCCTACCGTGAACACGCCATCGGCCACCTCGGCGACATTCGTCGTCTCCTCCGGCTGCGTCGTGACCTCAGTCGCGGCGGCATCCTGCGCGGCGGCATCCTGCGCAGCAGCATCCTGTGCAGCGGCATCCTGCGCAGCAGCGCCGGAGGCATCAGCGGAAGGCGCTCCTTCAGCGCCTGCCTGGCCGCCGGAAGCGGGGGCGCCTGCCTGAGAGCAGGCGGTAAGGGCAAAGCCCATCAGCATTGCACACAAAACAAGACCGGATCTCTTTTTCATAACTCCTCCATTCTGAAGCAAAACATTTTATGAGCGTTTTCATTATAGCTTCCTGCAGGAAAACGGTCAAGAAAAGGACTTCACCATTTCCTGGATCTCCGCGGCATACTCCGGATGCTCCGCGGTAAAATCCTTTATCTCCAGGCTGGCATTCTCCGCCATTTTCCGGTTGTAATCGATCTGCTTTCTGAGGCTCTGGCGCCTCGTGATCAGGCTGTGCCTGATCTCCACCATTTCCTTGCCATCGATCAGCGCCAGGGCCTGATGGATCCATACCCTCGGATATTTCACGGGATAACGGTTCAGCTTGCGCACGAGCTCCTTTTCCTCATAGGCAAGATCACTCGTCGTTGCCTCCATCCGCTGCCGCTCTTCCTTTTCCTCCCTGTATTTTTCCCAGAGCGTGTTCAGCTCCCTGCCGTCCTTTACGCCGTATTTCAGATAAAGATAATCCAGGAGGTTGCGGTTATTCACATAGCGGATCTTCACCCTGTTTAAAAGCTGGATCAGGCGGTTCATTGTGTTCTCCACCTTAAAGAGCTCGTCTCTGGCATCCATAAAGCGGATAAAGATGACCGTCACGGACACCGCCGCCAGGGCAATGCTTAAAATATAGCCGAGCCGGACATCCATATACATTGTGAGCTGCAGCACAAGCAGCAGGAAAAGGCAGACACCCATGGCGCAGATCGAGATCGCCACCATTCCCCTGGCGTTGCCCAGTGTGTTCCTCAGCTCCCGCCGGCGGAACTGGCAGGCATGCTTTTCTCCCTCAAGCCTTGCCAGATCCTTTTTGATCAGATCCCGCATGTGCTCCTCTCTGGCAAGCTTGCCGATGGCCTCCTCCACCTCCTCTTCCACCTTCTGCATCTTTTCAAATTCCGCGTCCTTCATCCTGGAGGCACGGTGATCATACTGCTGCTTCTCACCGGAGAGCTGCACGATCCTGGCAGCATCCTCATTTAACGGATTTCGTTCCTCCTTCGGCAGGGCCTCGATCTCCTCGATATCCGTCAGATACTCCGTGACCAGATTATACTCACTGGTAAGCCGCTCCATGACCTCAGCGGACTCGGCCATCTGATTCAGGCATTCTTCGACAAAACGCCTTCGCTCTTCGGGTCTTTCCGCGTGGATCCTGCTCCTTAAGGGAAACAGCTCCTCCTCATCCCGAAGCTCCTTCGGCTCGTTTTCCTTCCCTCCGCCGATTTTTGCGAATAGCTTTTTAAAAAAACCCATACTATCCTTTTATTCCATTGAGGATCTGTATTCCTCCTGAAGCTCCCTGATCAGCCTGCCGCATTCCTGATAGTAAAGCAGGGAATCCCCTCCGAATTTCAGCTCGGATAAACGATCCAGCTTTCCCCGCTGGGGGGAATTCACCCAGCTCTCCTTTGCCTGCGTGATCCGCTGCTCCGTCTTTTGCACAATATGATCGGAAAAAACCTCTGCCGCCAGTCCCACATATTCCGTCTGGGAGCTCCCCAGGCGCTTTGCCATCACATAAGCCTCAAAGCTTTCCTGGTCCCTGTCCAGATTATATGCCTGATAAAAGAAATCCGCCGCCGCCTGGAAACGGAAGCTCTGCGCCTCCAGCACGCCCATATCATGCAGGATCTCGCTTCTGATCCTTAGCTGGTCGGACGGGATCTCCTTCAGCATTGCGATAAACTCTCCCAGCGCCTTGCCGTATTTTCCCATCTGGGCAAGCCGGATCGCCTGATCCTTTCGCTTTTCCAGGGGATCCTTTCCGGAGGTCTTCCTGAGGACGGTCAGCGCGTTGCGCCTGTCCCTTGCCGGGCAGTAAGCGGCCTCCATCAGCTTTTCCGCCAGTTCCCATAGCTGTCCCCTGCCGGAAAGGATGCTCCTCAGGCTTTTGGCCAGCTCCGGAAGGCCAAGCTCCACCTGCACCCACTTCACCAGCTCTTCATCCAGCAGGCTCTCATCCAGCAAAGAAGCGCTCCGGCTGATCAGCATGGCCAGCTCTTCAATACAGTACACACGGGTTCTGGTGCGTTTTTCTTCATAAGGCGTTTCCGCATAATTTCCGATGGTCATTCTTGCGGCAGGATCGGGAGCGCCCTCTCCCGAAGGAGGCCTCGGCACATCCTTCTCTGCCTCCAGCTCCGCATTGACATCCGGAAGGACGAGGATATTCTCCGAAACCGCCTGCGCTGCGGGATAAAGCATTCCCATGCCGAGATCCGTGACCTGAATGGCGATCTCCCTTGCGGAAAGCGCGCTGAGGGAGAGCCTGATCCTGGTGGCAAAGCCCGCCCTTTCCGGCAGCTCCGGAAAATAAACGGTTTTGGAAAAGCCCGCGCCGGGCCTGTCCACACAGGCCGCGTGAAAAGTAAGGCCCCGTGCCTCGTTGAGATAAAGCTCCAGCTTCATGTTCAGCCCGAAGAAGGAGGTGCCCACATCGATCAGGGAAAGCAGACGCCTCTTTTCCCCCTCAAACACCTCCAGAGAAAGGTCCGAGCGGATCTTATCCTCCCCGAGATAGATAATGCCCCTCTCTCCTCCTGTCCGGGATAACGCGTAAAACGCGGCGCCAAGGCAGAAAAGATTGTTTCCCTGAAAAACCCGCTTTCCCCTTAAAACCTGCCGCAGATTATCTTCATCCCACTTTCTCTCGGGGGTATCTCCGATCAGGTACACCGTGGCATAATCCGCGCCCGACAGCATGCCTTCGGAAAGCTTAAGCGCCACTTCGCCCTCAGGCTGCCCGAAAAGCGCCAGGTCCACATTTGCGGTGTTTGGCCTTATCTCCTTGTTCACCGAAAAATGATAGAGCTCGAGCGCGCCCTTCGCCGCGGCCGCAAACAGCACATCCCTGGACCAGAGCTCGGGCTTTTGGCGGACGATGTAGGAAAAGGCCGCCTCCTTCCTGTCGATCACGAAAAAAGCAGGCGAAGCGAGCTTTAACCGCTCCCCCAGCTCCCTTAACTGCTTTTTCCCTTCCCCATCGGCCCCCTCCGCGCAGAGCACCACGGCGGAGACCTTCTGAAGCGGAAAATTGTTTGGGAGAATGCTGAAGCTCCTGCGCAAAAACAGCGCCAGCAGCTCGATCGCATCCGTCTCCTCACCGCTAACGGTCACTTTGGTGCGTGCATAAACCGCCTGCAGCAGGTCGGTAAAGGGAATTTTGCCGTCCTCCCTCGCCAGCTCCAGCGCCTCCCTGCCGAAAAGCCAGGAATCCGCCTTCGGACGATAAAGCGCCAGGGGGATCTGATAAAGCTCCGACCCTGCCACGGTGCTGACGCTTTGCGGCGGCCTTCCCGGGGAAACAAAGCTCAGCTGGGCGTATTCCCTGTTTAAGTCGATTCCCAGCAGATACTGCTGGTTTTTTCCGGATCCGATCATCTCCATTGATCTTCCTCTGATGCCGCGAAGCGGCGGTCTGCAGGAGCTGTGAACAGTAACAGGCCCTTGCCTTATCTCAGCCTGAAAAGATTCTCTGCCAGATATTCCTCGCTGCGATAATCATACAAAAGCTCCTCCACCCTGTCATAGCGCTGCTCCAGCTGCGCCTCCAGGATCCGCTCCACGAAGGCATAGCGGGAATGCCCGCTCTCCGCCGGCGGGGGATTCAGTTCTCCCCGTTCCGTTTTGCTTATCCCGTCCAGCTCCGTCCGCACGACATACTGCAGCGACTCCCCGGGGAAAAGGACAAAGGCTCTGGACCATACCCCCGGACAGACCGGGTAAAGCTCGAGTCTTCCTTCGCTTTCCGTCTCAAATTCGAGCCTGGCCCGGGGGTTTACCCTGTATTCCAGGATCGCCTTATCCTCCAGCTGCTCTCCCTCGGGGAAGAGTTCGGTCAAAAGCCTGAATTCCGGCAGAAACACCTGTTTAAATAGGCAGTACTCCCGAAAATAGTCCCGCAAAATGGGAAGGAACTCCTCCCTGCGGAGATTTTTATGCACCGCGTAAAACTTCAGCAGGGCAAGCTTTGCCTCATCGGGAAGCTGTTCGCCGTCGATCGCCGCTTTCTCGGCCTCCCTGAAGACAAACTCCGGCATTTCCTTTTCCAGCACAAAGGCTTCAAACAGCCTGCGGCAGATCACCGCCAGCAGGATGGCGGGATTTCCTCCCTGCGCCTTCAGGAAA
>CAMOOZ010000267.1 GCA_946621895.1 uncultured Lachnospiraceae bacterium
AGTTAGCGCTGCGATAAACTATCGTTACAATAAACATCGCTGTTGTGACATCACAGCGATGACAACACTGTAATGACATCGTTGTAATAAACATTGCTGCTGTGACATCACAGCGATAACAACACTGCGATGACAACATTGTAATAACATCGCTGCGGTGATATCGCGGCGATAACAACACTGCGATGACAACACTGTAATAACATCGCTGCAGCTGCAGACATATTACGGGCAGCAGCTCATGCGGCGATCACATGATAAAGAGGAAGAGGTGCTGAACATGGCCATTTTAGGCGCGATGATGGTTCCGCATCCTCCCCTGATCATCCCGCAGGTGGGAAGGGGAGAGGAAAAGGGGATCGCGAAAACAATAGAGGCATACAAAAAGGCGGCAAAAAGGATGGCGGAGCTTGCGCCTGACACGCTCCTGATCTCCTCGCCGCATACCACGCTTTACGGCGATTATTTTCACATCTCTCCGGGAAAGCATGCGAAGGGAGATTTTTCCGCCTACGGTGCGCCGGAGGTGAAGATCGAAGTCGATTACGATCTGGATTTTACGATCGCGCTGGAATCCCTGGCGGATGCGAGGGAGCTCCCTGCGGGAACCTTCGGCGAGCGCAATCCGGCGCTGGATCACGCGACGATGATCCCGCTCTATTTCCTGAAGGAATATCTGCCGTTAGAAAAGGTGAAGATCGTCCGGATCGGGCTTTCCGGCCTTCCTCTTTCCGACCACTATCGCCTCGGGATGCTGGCGAAGCAGGTCTCCGATGAGCTGGGAAGGAGGGCCGTGTTTATCGGCAGCGGGGATCTTTCCCATAAGATGAAGGAGGAAGGCCCCTACGGCTTTGTGCAGGAAGGCCCGGAATACGACGCGCGGATCATGGAGGTCATGGGGAAGGCCGCCTTTGGGGAGCTGTTTGATTTTTCCGACAGCTTTTGCGACAAGGCCGCCGAATGCGGTCACCGCTCCTTTGTGATCATGGCCGGAGCGCTGGACGGAAAGGCGCTTTCTGCCAGTGAAGCCACTCACGAGGCCACCTTTGGCGTGGGATACGGCGTCGTGAGCTATGTGGCGGAGGGGGAGGACCCCGGGCGCTGCTTTCTTTCCGCATGGGAGAAGGAGCAGGAAAAGCGCCTGATGCAGCGCAGGGAAAACGAGGATGCTTATGTGGCCCTGGCCAGAGCCTCCCTGGAAAACTATATCCTGCGCAGGAAAAAGCTTGCGCTGCCGGAGGGCCTGCCGAAGGAAATGCTGGAAAAGCAGGCGGGCGCCTTTGTTTCCATTCATGAAAACGGACAGCTGCGGGGCTGCATCGGGACGATCTCGCCGGTGCAGGGCTCCGTTGCGGAGGAGATCATTGAAAACGCGGTCAGCGCGGGGACCTGTGACCCGCGGTTTCCGCCGATCAGAGGAAAGGAGCTGCCCCTTCTGGAGATCTCCGTGGATGTGTTGGAGGAGCCGGAGAGGATCTCGGGCCCGGAGGAGCTGGATGTGAAGCGCTTCGGCGTGATCGTGGAAAACGGCGGCAGAAGAGGGCTTTTGCTGCCGAATCTGGATGGAATTGATTCCGTGGAGGAGCAGATCGCCATCGCAAAGCGCAAGGCGGGGATCGGACCGGGGGAGAAGGTGAAGCTTTCCCGTTTTGAAGTGGTGCGGCATGAGGCGAAATCCGCCGGGAACCGCTGAACACAGCAGCTTCCCCACGATATGCGGTGTCGGATGCGGCGTCGGACAAGGGGGCCGATCTGGTGATCAGGCCGGACAGGTAAACATATGATGGAACGAATCCCGGGCAAAGAGGCCGTGAAGGCGGCCTGCGGCGTCTGCTTCCGGCGCTGCAGGCTTTCACTTGGAGAGACCGGCCCCTGCCTTGGCAGGAAAAACAAAAACGGCGTCGTGGTACCCGAAAATTACGGCGCAGTCACCTCCCTTGCGCTGGATCCCATCGAGAAAAAGCCGCTTGCGCGCTTTCATCCCGGCGCAAAGATCCTTTCCGTGGGAAGCTATGGCTGCAATCTTTTCTGCCCGTTTTGCCAGAATCACGAGATCGCCCATCCGGAGGCATCGGTGGAATACCGCAGGGTAAGCCCGGAGGAGCTTTGCCGGCTGGCCGAAGGCTGCCGGGAGGAGGGCAATATCGGGGTGGCCTATACCTATAACGAGCCCCTCGTGGCCTGGGAATATGTGCGGGATGTGGCACAGCTTGTGAGAGCGTCGGGCATGGTGAATGTGCTGGTCACAAACGGCTCCGCGTCAGAGGCCGTGCAGAACGCGCTGTTTCCGTTGATCGATGCGATGAACATTGATATCAAGGCCTTTTCCGCGGCCTTTTACCGGGATTATCTGAAGGGGGATTTTGAGGCGGTAAAGCGCTTTATCGAACGGGCAGTCCCCATCTGCCATGTGGAGCTGACGATGCTGGTGATCCTGGGAAAAAATGACGGGGAAGAGGAGCTGGAGCGGCTTACGGACTGGATCGCCGGATTAAACGGCGGAAAGGGCGCAGAGATCCCGCTGCATTTAAGCCGGTATTTTCCGCGATATCATGAAAGCATCCCCGCCACCGAACCGGAAAAAATCTACCGCCTGGTGGAGCTGGCCGGAAAACGCCTGCGCTATGTTTATCCGGGAAACTGCTGAATGGATGCGCTGCTGCGCTTTTGCAAAAGCCGGAAAAGTTATGTATAATAGTTATGTTACCCACTGTGTTTACCGTACAAGCAGAAGTAAAGAAGGTTTTATCCGTTTCCGGAATGTGAAAGGAAGAGCATCGTCATTATGCCCGAGATCGGGGAGCAGGTCATGTACGGCACGATCGGTCTGTGCCGTATCGCAATGAGAGTATCTGAGCAGAACTATATCCTGGAGCCTGTTTATTCAAAAACCGGCCAGCTTACCGCCTCCTTCGAGGAAGGGGGAACGGTGCGGGAGCTGACGCCGGCAGAAGAGATCGATCAGGCCTTTGCAGAGATCCCCACCTGGGAGTGGGTCTGGTATCCGAATCCTGATATGAGAGGCCTGGAATACCGCCAGGCGATAAAGAACGGACGCTTTTCCGAATGGCTCAGGCTTTCCTGGTCCATTCGCAATGCCAAACAGAAAAACCGCAGGGACACACTGTCTGTGGAGCCGGAGGATTCCAGATTTCAGAGATTATTCGAACGCTTATTATCGGAGGAATACGCCGCGGTTCACGGACTGGAGATAACAGACGCAAAAAAAGAGATCAGAAGCCGCATGAAGAAGCCGAAGAAGAAAGAGGGGAAGG
The DNA here is from genome assembly GCA_946621895.1 of uncultured Lachnospiraceae bacterium. Next base: position 3,276 of record CAMOOZ010000267.1, read on the forward strand.
AAAATGTACGAGGTAGGAGAGTTCGTGGTGCATGAAGGAAGCGGTGTATGCAGGATCGAGGAAATCAGCGAGCTGGCATTGGCGGGCAGGGGAAGCGAGCAGACCTATTATGTGATGAAGCCCTATTATGAGAGGGGAAGCAGAGTGATGACCCCCGTGGAGGGGACGGTCCGGATGCGTCCGGTAATGACGAAGGGTGAGGTGGAGGAGCTGATCGCGGAGATGCCGGGCGTCACGGAGATCAGAGAGGATAATGACAAGCAGCGGATTCAGAAATACAAGGAAGCACTGGCAGCCTTTGAGCCGTTGGAGCTGGTTCGGATCATCAAAACCGTATACAGCGGAAAGCAGCGCAGGATCAGGGCAGGCAAGAAGATCCTGATGGGAGACGAGCGGTACACGCAGATCGCCCAGAAAAGGCTGTATGAAGAGATCGCTTTCGCGATGGAAATGGATGTGAAGGATGTGGAGGGGATGATTTATGAGCGGATCGGTTTCCCCGGAGAAATGGAGACGACGGAAGGCTGAGCGATGCGTATCGGTTCCGGCTATGATGTACACAGGCTGACGGAAGGAAGAAGGCTGATCCTGGGAGGCGTGGAGATCCCTTATGAGAAGGGACTTTTGGGGCATTCCGACGCGGATGTGCTGCTGCACGCCGTGTGCGATGCCCTGCTGGGCGCCTGCGGCCTTGGCGATATCGGAAAACATTTTCCGGATACGGATCCCGCCTATGCGGGGATCTCCTCGCTGGTGCTCCTTGGGAAAACAGCGGAGCTGGTGGAGCAGGCGGGGATGTATGTGGAGAATCTGGACTGCACGGTCATCGCCCAGGCGCCGAAGCTTTCCCCCTATACGGAGCAAATGAAGAAGAATATTGCGGAGACGCTGGGCGTCGCTGCGGGGCAGGTCAATATCAAGGCGACAACGGAGGAGGGCCTGGGCTTTACGGGCAGAGGCGAGGGGATCGCCGCCTCCGCGGTCTGCCTGCTGGAGTCGTTTCGGCCCCTGGGTCCGGAGGGCTGTGAGAACTGCGGCGGCTGCCCAAGGATGGAGAGATAAGAAAAAATGAAGATTTACAACACCCTGTCCCGGAGACTGGAGGAGTTTAAGCCTCTTGAGGAAGGAAAGGTCAGCATCTATGTCTGCGGGCCGACGGTTTACGACTATATCCATATCGGCAATGCCAGACCGATGATCGTGTTTGACACCTTCCGCCGTTATCTGGAATATAAGGGCTATGCGGTCAACTATGTTTCCAATTTCACGGATGTGGACGACAAGATCATCAAACGGGCCATGGAGGAGGGAACGGACGCCATTACCGTGGCGGAAAAATACATTGCGGAATGTAAAAAGGACATGGAAAGCCTGAACATCCGGCCGGCCACGACCCATCCGAGAGCCACGGAGGAGATCCCGGGCATGGTGGAAATGATCGGCACGCTGATCGATAAGGGCCTGGCCTATCCTGCGGAGGATGGCACCGTTTACTTCAGCTCGCGGAAATTCCCGGGCTACGGCAAGCTCTCCCATAAGAATCTGGAGGATCTTCAGGGGGGAAACAGGGCGCTGAAGGTCTCCGGCGAGGAGCAGAAAAAGGACCCGCTGGATTTTGTGCTTTGGAAACCGAAAAAGGAGGGGGAGATCGCCTGGGAAAGCCCCTGGTGCGAGGGAAGGCCGGGCTGGCATATCGAATGCTCCGTGATGAGCAGGA
>CAMOOZ010000268.1 GCA_946621895.1 uncultured Lachnospiraceae bacterium
CACGGCGCGGGAACGGATCGTCTCCAGAAGCGCCGAGGCATCCGTGGTCAGCAGCAGGAACACGACATATGACGGCGGCTCCTCCAGACTTTTCAGCAGGGCATTCTGCGTTTCCGGGCGCATCAGCTCCGCCTCACCGATCAGATAGATCTTTCGCTCCGACTGATAGGGCAGGATCCCGAGGGTTCCCGTCACCTGTTCCCGGATTTCCTCGATGGAGATCACCGTAGGTTTTTCATGCACCACCGTGATCAGATCCGGATGATTCCCGGATGCGGACTGAATACAGGAATGGCATTTTCCGCAGGGCTTTTCCCCTTCTCCTTCGCAAAGCAGGGCCGAGGCAAAGACCTTCGCCACAAATTCCTTTCCGGCAAATCTCTCTCCTTCGATAATATAGGCATGGGGAACCTTTCCGCTCTCCAGCACGGAACGGAAATGAGATACCAGCCTGGGTTGTGCGATGATATCATTAAATGTATTCATGACTTATCGTATGTGATCTGTTCCCTCAGGTGAACAGATCCAGGATCAGCCCCTCGATCTCCCCGATCCTCTTCAGGATCTCCAGATCGTCCTGTTCATCCGCAAGAAGCGCCTGCGCCAGCTCATCCAGATTTTTATCCACCAGACGGATGATCCCGTAGACCCGGTGCCTGCCGCGTTTATCCAGAAAGTTCTCCCTGGCAAACTCATGGGAATGGGTGACCACCTCATTGAAAAAATCCCTGATCAGCGCCCGGTAATGCTTCATATCCCGGATATCCCGGCGTTTTTTCAGCTTTGCGCCCTGACGGGTGATCTCTTCCATCATCGAGGTCAGCCGAACGGAAAGCGTGCTTTCATCCAGACGGGAGGCCAAAGTGAATTTAAACTGCCCGTCCGACTCCTCCGTCCGTTCGGTTTTTGCGGCCTGCTGCACCTGCAGCGCCTGATTGACCCGGATCTCCAAGCGTAAGCTACCTCAACTTCGGATTGCGGGCCCCGCAAGTGATGGCAGCCGGGAGCGAAGATACTCCTCGATCTTCATTGCACACTCCCGAAGCCCGGCATTCTCAAATCTGGCTTCCTGCGGAATACCCGCCTGCTTTATTTTTTCCTCGGAGAAATCCTCCTGATCTGCCAGAAAACGGCGGCAAAGCTCGGCATAAGAAGGCTTATTCTGCTTCCTTTCCCGCTGAAGCGCTCTCGAAAGTCTTTCTCCATCCTCTAATTGTATCATAACCGGAAGCAGTTTGTCTTTCCCAAAATATCCGACATAGCTCAGATATGCCTCCAGGGTGCCGATCACCAGATAATTCTCCTTCTCCGGATCGGGAAAGCCGGCCAGCGAAAAATAACGCCAATTCCCCAGAACAGTCTCATATGTTCTGGTCTCGATCACTTTTCCCTCGGCCAGATACGCCTTATAATCCTCTTCCGTACAGAAATGGTATTCCCGCCCCTCTTTTTCCCCTTTGCGGATAGGCCTTGTGGTACAGGGTAAAACAGGCTTAAGCCCCGGCAGCCTTCGTCTGATCTCCCTGAACAGGCTGTCCTTTCCGGATGCACTTTTCCCCATGAAAAAAACAATCATTCGGATTCCTTTGTGCTTGCCCCTTTATACTCAGCTGCAAAATACTTTTCCATTTCGTCAGCGAATATAAGGCACCATCATAAATACAGGAAACGAATTAAGCGCCTGCACTTTATCGCAAAACACCTGTGACATATCAATGAAAGGTTAACATTTCCGGTTTCTAATCAAAAAGTCCGACAATATCCAGTCCCAGGGCAAGGGCGTGCCGGGCACAGGCGAGCTTCTCCGCATCCCAGACTTCTCCGGGCGAAATGAACGGAATTCCCGGCGGATAAACCGCAGCATAGTCATCTGCAATGGTTCCGGGTCCGGGAAGCCTCAGACCGGGGGCGGACTCACCCGGAAGGGGGTTTTCGGCATCCCCTTCCATATCCGCGCTTACAGCGTTTTCACGAGCGGCATCCCGCAGCTGCGCTGCAAGAAAACGATCTGTTTCCCAAACAGCGTCCTTAAGCCTCCTCCAGCCCTCAGCACCGTCGCACACACTCATCAGCGCAAGACAATAGCCGGGTGCTGCCAGCTCTGTTTCAATATGATGCACCTTCCTCAGCCGCTCTGCGATCCGGATGCCGAGACAGAAATTATCTTTCGATAAAGCAGCATCATTTTCTTTTTCGGATAATCGCGGAAACTGCGATGCCGTCGGAGAAAACCCGGCATGATCAGCACCGGCCGGGCAGAGGCCTCCCATCCCGCAGATCACCACCTTCCCCGGATCCATGGCGAGTGCCCCCGGAAAGTCCTCCATTCCGGCAATGCGCAGGCAGGAAAGCCCGTCCGTTTCTTCGTCAAATTGCTTCCGAAAGCGGATCAGGCGGCTGAAACAGTCCTTGCTTTCCGGCTTTTCCATGAAATCCACGCAGGCATCAATGGAGGCCAGCAGCAGATAAGAGGGGCTGCTGGTCTGAAAGGTATTGACATATCGCCTGATCCGCCCGGGATCCACGCGCTCCGAGCAGCGATGGAGCAACGCGGTCTGCGTAAGAGCAGGCAGCGTTTTGTGCACGCTGTGCACGACCAGATCCGCGCCCTGCCCTGTTGCCGAAGGCGGGAGCGCCGGATGAAAACCGAAATGCGCCCCATGCGCTCCATCCACAACCAAAAGCTTTCCTGCCCCGTGAAGCACATCGGCAATGGCCTTAACATCCGGGACGGCTCCTTCGTAGGTCGGCGCGGTAAGCACCATGCCCTTCGCACCGGGATGCTTTTGCAGCGCCGACTCCACTTCCGCTGCCCCGGGCAGCGCAAAAGGGTCAAAGCGTTTCCCCCGTTCCTCCGCGCCGGGGATCAGATTTGCAGAGAACCATTTCGCCCCTTTTTCCGAAAAAACCGGGATCGGCTCCCCCCCTGCCAGCGCGATCCCCCTCCAGACAGACAGGTGGGATGCGGGCGAGAGCAAAATGCCGTCTCCCCGGCCGAAACAGGCATTGATGGCCGTAAGCACCCCAGAAGTGGAGCCGTTCACCAGAAACCAGGAGTCCTTCGCGCCGAACACCCGCGCGGCTCTTTCCTGTGCCTGCTTTAATATTCCCTGCGGATGCGCCAGATTGTCGAAGCCGGGGATCTCCGTGATATCCAGATCCATCAGCGTCTTCTCCCAAAGAAAATACCGATCGGGCAGTGCTTCTCCGCGCGAGACATCACCTCTCCCCCATTTCCGCTTATGGCCCGGCATGTGGCAGGGATACGCGTCTCCGGCGCAATACTCCTCCAGTTTTTTCCAGATCTGCGCACTCATTGTTTTTGAGTATACAGAAAAACGCGCTGCTGCGCAATCACGGCAGCTCGTGGAAGCAGTTATCGGAAATCATTACAGTCCTTTCTCTCATAAATTCCCCGCAAATGCAGTACCCCTCCCGAGTCCGCAGCGAGAAATATCGGCGTCTCCACCCCCTCCCGAAGCATTTCCCCGCTCTCCGTGCAAAAGCCCTGCAGCACATATATGCCGGAGGCATCCGAAGTTTCCGGGGCGAGCGCCGCCTGCAGGATCGGAAAAAGCCAATCCATTGTTCCGGTCCCATCCACCATCCATTCGAGCGCACTGGTATCCGGCGTCTTTCCATGCTCTCCGACACTGATCCGGATAAGAACCGGCTTCTCCAGGCACACATACTGCGCGTAAAACCGCATCCCCGGCTTCTCCAGCATATAGCTTTCCGAAACCGGCCTGCCGTGCAGGGCGGTGGAAAAACCGAGGAACGCATATCCTGCCGCAGGCTCAATCTTCAGCTCCGGAGCCGAGAGACTCCCACTAACAAAGGCATTCAGCAAAAAGCGCTTTTCCGGGTCCTCCGACTCATCGCACCGCCATCTCGGACTGACTGTTTTTCTTTCCCGCTCATCCAGACTGCCTGCCAGGTCAAGCACTGCCTCCGTGCGCCATCCCGCCCGCAGGCACGGATAAGCCTCACGCACAGAGCTGCTCTCTCCGGCCAGCACTTTATCATTCCAGTACCATCCGGCAAACTGATAGCCTTTGCAGAAAAGCCAGGGAAGCCTGCCCTCTCCAAGGGGCCTGCCATATTCCACTCTCGTTTCGGCAGGCAGGCTGACTCCCGGCGGCCCTCCCCCGCTGTAGCAAAGGGGAGTAAAAAACGCGATCTCGATCTTTTCATCCCGGCTGATCCGCAGCGGAAAGGTGATCCTTTCCCTTCTTTCCCCCCGCTTATTCAGCCGGAAGCAAACCGGCTCCCAGCCGGGGCCCTGTCCGTAATCCTCCCTTCCGTAAAGCAGGCTTCCCGCCGGAAGCTCCTCCGCATCAGGCAGCTTTAACGGCGCAGCGCAGCCGAGGCGGATCGTTTCCCCTTTCGCGGTGTAGCATGCAGGAGCAAAGCGATATTCCACCCGATATGCAGCAGAGGTCTGCGTTTCCTTATTTTCTGCGGATGCCCTGAGCCCAGGATGGACCAGCAGCGATATCACCGCGGCTGTCAGGCACAGGAGCAGTCTCCCGCAGGGGATAATGAACTCTTTTCCTTTCATTTCTTTTTCCTTTCCGCAGGGAGCTCACGAGAAATACTCCGATCAGTTCCCTGCACATGCAGCCGTTTCCCAAACAGTTTGTATCTGTTCGGCGCCCCCGGAAATCTCACACATACGGCCGGGCATAAGGTACTGTCTTGAGATTACCGCGCCCCATCCGCCGGTAAAAAGCGGATCGCTTCGGCCGGTGAGAGGGTCCCGTTCAAACTCGATTCATTATGCGTCTGTCTGTATCATCTGCACGGAAAAATACTCTGAAAAAAGCAGAAAAGACTTCTCAGAAAAAATGATCACGGACATTGAATATGATGCGCATAGCATAACACAGAGGCAGGACTCTGTCAACAGGCATACCGATCATCCTGCGGCGGCAGCAGGAAAACATGAGATCACATGAAATTGCTGTTTGACAGTGAACAGCCATATATGTTATTTTACAGATAATTATACACATATGGATCGTCCGTTGTTCCCAGAATACTGTAAGAAGCAGCCAGCGGCTGTCAGAAGGGAGGCATTTATGGCAGTTTCAGGAGTAAGCGCAGGCATCAGCAATAATGTGTACACACAGCTTTCCAGCGGCAGCAGGATCAACACCGCCGCGGATGACGCTGCCGGCCTTTCCATTGCGGAAAAGACGAAGAGTCAGATCAACACAAGCGATGCCCAGTCCGAGAATATCACCGCCCAGCAGTCCGCCGCAAAAATTCAGGACGGCGGATACGCGGGCGTAACAGACAATCTGCAGCGGATGCGTGAGCTGGCGTTAAAAGCCTCCAACGGCATGCTCGGGGATGACGAGCGCTCCGCGATCCAGCAGGAGATCGACGGCTTAAAATCCGGCATTGATGAAATCGTAAAGAACTCCACCTATAATGAAAAAGGGCAGCTGGACGGACTGACCTCCCAGCTGAGTGCGATCCAGAGCTTCGATGTGACCGGCGATTTCAATATTGAGGATCTGGACAAAGCGCTGGATTCCGTATCTGCCTCGAGATCCGAGACCGGGGCGCAGATGAACGCCTATGAGCATGCGCAGAGCTATAACAGGCTGGCCTCCTATAATTCCACCGCTTCGCTTTCCCGTCTTTCCGATACAGAGTACGGCGAGACCGCGACAAGGCTGAAGCAGCAGGAAACGATGAACACCTATCAGATCATGGCGCAGAAAAGGCAGCAGGAGGAAGAACAGAAAAAGCACGCGCAGCTGCTGACCACGGCAATGTAAAAAGAAAAGGACAAAAAAGCGGGGCGCCCAAAAGGGCGCCCTGTTTTGCGAATGAAATCAACCCCGGGGGCACGGTGCCATAAAACGAAAAAGGACGCCCTCAGGCGTTCTCTCTTGAAAAAATGGAGCTAATCGGATTCGAACCGACGACCTCTTGCATGCCATGCAAGCGCTCTCCCAACTGAGCTATAGCCCCGAACGCAAAGCATTATAGCACAGAATTTTATGTTTGCCAACTATATTTTTCAGCGCTCAGGGCTATAAGCAGGGAGCACTGTTTCGTCATCCCTGACTGATCAGTTCGAAGATCCTTTTCCTCGCAACAAAATAGTCGTTTCCCAGCCTGCAGCGGCTGTTTTTGTTCCGGTATATGTCCTCGGTATACTCCAGGGAAAGCTCTTCCATGATCCGTCCCGGCCTTCGGGACATGATAAGGAGCCGGGTTCCCAGACTCATCGCTTCATCAATATCATGTGTGATAAAAAAGATCGTATTGCCCGTCTCCTTCCAGAGGGTTCGCAGAAAATCCTGCATCTGCTCCCTGGTCAGCGCATCCAGCGCGGAAAACGGCTCATCCATCAACAGGATATCCGGCTGATTGATCAGTGTCCTGGCAATGCTCGCCCGCTGGCGCATACCGCCGGAAAGCTCATAAACCTTTCTTTCCGCAAATTCCGACAGCCCCACCCGCTCAAGGATGGCATCCGTTTTCTCCCGTATTTCCTGTTTCGCACAGCCACGCATGCGAAGACCATAATCCACATTCCTCCGGACGGAAAACCAGGGGAACAGATTATCCTTCTGAAAAACCACGCCGCGGTGCCAGTCCATCCCCTGTATCGGCACTCCGTTCAGCAGGATCTCTCCCGCACTCGCCGGGAAAAAGCCGGCGATCAACCCGAGAAGTGAGCTTTTCCCACAGCCCGAAGGTCCCAGAAGGCATACAAACTCATGCCTTCTGACCTCCAGATCGATCGAATCGATGGCGCTTATGCTGTCCTTCCCCGAAGCATAGGAAAGGCTGACCTGTTTTACCTCGAGCAATGCGTCGGACACCGTCGTCTTATTTCCCCATTGCCCGTTCGACAAAACCGCCCGTCACGGACTCGGTAAACACCTGACTTTCGGGAACGGTTTCGATGCTGTGCTGGGACTGAAGAAAAACGGCCGTTTTCTCAAGCGTCTGCGCCAGTTCCCCGGGCTTTTCGGATGTACCGAGATACTGATCTGAAAGCTGCTCTTCGGCCCGCGGATAAATAAAACCCGCCGTCTGGCTTTTTGCCTCCTCCGGCGTGATCCCCGCCATTTCGGCAATATGGGAAAGCCCCGTGGCTTCATCCGTATAAAACAGTTCTGTGGCTTCAATCTGCGCCTTCACATAGCCCGCGACCACTTCAGGGTAAGCTTCCGCGAATGCCTTATTGACCACGGCCAGATCCGCCGTAACAACACCCTGTTCGGAAAGCTCATCACCTCCCGTTATCCGTGTACCGGTCTCAAGAA
>CAMOOZ010000269.1 GCA_946621895.1 uncultured Lachnospiraceae bacterium
CGAGGCCCGGGCGGAGGCGGACTGGCTGGTGGGCATGAACGGCACCAGGGCCATGACCTGCAAGTTCAATGCGCAGCTCTCCTGCGGCAGAGTGCAGACCCCCACCCTGGAGATCATCCGGAAAAGAGAGCAGGAGATCAGGGCCTTTGTGCCGAAGGAATACTACGGGATCTCGCTGGAGGCAGGGGGGATCGCCTTTTCCTGGAGAGAGGGAAAAAGCGGCGGCACGAGAACCTTTCAGAAGGAAAAGGCCGAGGAGGTGCTGGAGAAGCTGAAGGGAAAGCCGCTGGAGCTGATCGGGGTGGAAAAACGGAGAAAGACCCAGTCTCCTCCCGGGCTTTATGACCTGACCACGCTGCAGCGGGAGGCGGGCACGAAATACGGCTATTCCCCGAAGCAGACGCTGAATATCATGCAGAGCCTGTATGAATACCATAAGGTGCTGACCTATCCCAGAACGGATTCTAGGTATCTGACAAAGGATGTGGTGCCCACGATAAAGGAGAGGCTTAGAGCCATTTCCGTGGGACCGTATAAGACCCTTGCCGGACCTTTGGTCAATAAGCCCGTGTCCGCGAATAAAAGCTTTGTGGACGATGCAAGGGTGACCGATCATCACGCGATCATCCCCACAGAGGTTTCCCCTCAGCTGCTAAAGCTTTCGGGCGAGGAAAAACGGATCTACGACATGGTGGTGCGCCGTTTCCTTTCCGTGCTTTATCCGCCCTGTGAATATGAGGAGGCGGAGATCACCGGAAGGGCGGCGGGAGAGCTTTTTTCCGTAAGGGGAAGGATCATGAAGGCGCCCGGCTGGCGCAGCGTTTATTCAGAGGGCTTCACGGAAGAGGAGGATGAGGAGGAAGAGGAAGGCTTTCAGGAAAAGAAGGATGCAAAGCTTCCCGAGGTAAAAAAGGGACAGCGCCTTCCGATCACGAAGGCGTCCCTGCGGACGGGAAAGACGAATCCGCCGAAGTATTTTACGGAGTCCACTCTGCTTGCCGCGATGGAGAATCCCGTAAAATACATGGAGAGCAATGACAGGGAGGCCGCGAAGACCCTTGGGGAGACGGGAGGCCTTGGCACCGTGGCCACCCGCGCGGATATCATCGAAAAGCTCTTTTCCGCCTTCATGATGGAAAAAAGAGGAAATGAGATCCATCTGACGGCCAAGGCCAGGCAGCTCCTCGACCTGGTGCCGGAGGACTTAAGAAAACCGGAACTGACGGCGGCCTGGGAAATGAAGCTCTTAAGGATCTCCCAGGGAAAGCTGAAGGCCCATGCTTTTCTGTCGGAGATCAGGCGCTATACCACCGAAATCGTGCAGGAGATCAAAACCAGCACGGGAACCTATCATCATGAAAACATGACGAATAAGCCCTGTCCCGTCTGTGGGAAAAGGCTGCTGCTCGTAAAGGGGAAAAAGAGCGAGCTGCTGGTCTGCCAGGACAGAGAATGCGGCTATCGGGAAACGATCTCCCGCAGCACAAATGCCCGCTGCCCGAACTGCCATAAAAAAATGGAGCTGATCCTGAAGGGCAAAGAAGAGCTCTTTGTCTGCGCCTGCGGCTATAAGGAAAGCCTCGCTGCCTTTCAGAAAAGAAGGGAAAAGGAGGGCGCCGGGGTGAACAAACACGATGTGGCAGCCTTTATGCAAAAGCAGAAAAAAGAGGAAAAGCCGTTAAACAGCGCCTTTGCGGACGCATTAAAGAACATAAAGCTGTAAAAGGCGCGGCCTGCAGTGAACGGGCAGGGTCCCTCCTCCTGTCATTCACTGTCAAACGGGAAAAGAAAGAGGGAATAGTCGCCCCGCTCAAGGCTCTCCTTTACGGGGGAAAGGATCGCTTCCCGTACCGTCTCATTATGCGCATAGTCCCTGTCCAGCGCGGAATAAAGCAGGGCATATCTTTCCGGGGAGAGCGCTCCCCTCTGCAGATAGTCATTAAAGGCCATGATCCGGATCAGGATCAGCACGGCGATCTCTCCCAGCAGATGATCCCCGAAGCATTTCTCGCCCGGGTGGACCCAGTATTTAAACAGGGCATGGAGAAAGCAGTTATTGACGGCGTTCGGATATGCTTTTCGCATAAACCGGGAGAATTCCGCCAGCGCCGCGGAAAGCGCTCCGGGCCGGTCTGCCAGCGCACTCAGCTCGTCCGGGTAGCTCCACGGGGAAGGCTTCAAAGCCTTCGGAGGCTCCGTCTGCATCGCGGAGGCTGTACGGAAATCATCAGTGGGATGCGCCGGGTTTTGCGGAACAGGGCTTTTCGCCGGATGCTTTTCGGGAAAGCCCTGCGCGAAAAGCTTCAGCTTTTCCGGGTTATATGCCTCTTTGTAGATCCGGAAAAACTGAATGAAGCAGGCGCCTGAAAGCTTCCTGTCAGCCGCCTTTTCGCCGCATTCTTCAAGCAGGCTGCCGTAATCCGCGATGTACTCGGCAAGAAGGGCATCCGCCGCCTCCGGCGTAAGCGCCTCTGTCTCCAGAAGCTTTCGCACGCGCATCGTAAACGAGAGAAGGATAAAAAGCTTTCCGGGCAGTTTTCCGTCCACGGTGGTAAAGACTGCGAAGAGAAAATCCCGCAGGCGAAAAAGCAGCTCATGGACGCAGGCGGAAGGCGATCCGGTCTCTGCGAGGTCATCCGTTTCGATCGTTTCTTCTTCAAAGCTGAGCGGGCCGCCCGAAAGGAGCTCCAGCGCCGTATAGGGGCAGCAGGTCTCCACGCTCAGATCCCGTTGTTTCCCGATCTTTTTATCCATGCGGGGAAACCGGTCGCAGATCTCTCCGATAAAGGCATAACCATAATCAAGGATCAGGCTGCAAAGCCCATCCCGGTTAAAGAAGGGGCAGCGTCCGTCTTCCATCCTGTAGAGTCCGGCAGCGATATCGATGTGGGAGAGGACTTTTTCCCTGTCCTTTTCCGGCAGTGCGTCAAATTTCGCGATATCTTTTTCGGAGGCCCTGATCCCCCAGCCCTCACAGCAGGGATAGACGCATGCGGACGCTCTGCAATGGAAGTGCCGATAAAGAGAGGAAGTGGTCCGGATCATAAAAGGCAGTTATCCTGAAAACAGACGGATCCCGAATGCCCGAGCCTATTTCACGACGGAGGCCCTGCGGACCTTTTTCGCCTCGTAAAGACTGTCGTCCGCCATCCGGATCAGGTCGTTGTAGCTGTCATATTCCCTGTAGCTGAACGGGACGCAGCCAACGGAAAGCTCCACATAGTAAGGCTTGTCAGAGGTTTCGTTAAAATGGCTGGCAAGGTCTGCGATCCGCTGCTTGACATCCTCGATCTCCGCCGGATCACTGATCGCAAACATGCCCATGAATTCATCTCCCCCGGTGCGTCCCAGCAAGCCATCTGCATCCAGCGCCTCACACAGATAATCCGCGCATTTTTTGATCGCAAAATCCCCCTCCACATGGCCGAAGGTATCATTGATCTGTTTTAAATGATCCAGATCCGCCATCAGCGCCACCATCGTTTTATCCCTGTGTTCAAAGGTATATCCCGTGGCGGCGTTTAAAAAGCCGAGCCGGTTATAAAGCCCCGTCAGATTATCGTGCCTGGCCACGCTCTGCAGCTCATTCTGGTATTCCTGATGGGCAAGGGAAAGCGTCAGATAACGGAGAGCCGTCCCGATTTCCAGCGAAAGGGTATAATAAAACTCAATATCCTCCGGCGCGATGCGGACGGACATGATCCCGTACTGGATATTCTCATAAAAGAGCAGGAAGATCATATAGCTGCCGTCTTCATAAATGCTTTCACCGGCCGGATCGCTGAGGGCCACGAGCGGGATCTTTTCCGCGTCCGTTTCCCCATAGGCCTTCCAATGGTCGCCCTGCTGGGAAAGGTAAAGGAGCATGTACTCCGGAAGGGGCGGAAGGCAGCCCTCTTCGATCCGGCGGGGATTTTCAAACAGCGCGATCAGGGAGCTTCTGGTTTTGATCATATGGAAACAGGTCCCCAGCCGGTCAAAGAACTGGCGCCTGTTTGTATTGTCCTGCAGCAGATCCCTGGTGATCATTGCGCTGACCCAGGAATGATGAGCCTTGTCGTGCATTTTCCAGACATTGGAGATCAGCGTCCCCCGTTCCTTCCAGCGGAAAATGGCATCGATCATTTTGGGATCCGTGATCGGGCAGCAGCAGGAGGAGCGCCGGATAAACGGCGAGGGGATCTTTTCCGACTCCACCTCTTCGCCGCGAAGCATAGCCAGGGTCTTCTCCATCGCTTTCTCGCTCATGGTCTGATAATCCTGCGCTGCCGTCGTCAGCGGCGGACTCATCAGGCTGGCCAGCTCCATGTCGTCAAAGCCCGTGACAGCGATATCGTGGCCTACGGTAAGATTTCTTTTCTCGCAGACCCTGTAGGCGGAAATGGCCATCTCGTCGTTTGCGCAGACAATGGCCTCCAGCGCGGGATTCTGATCCAGAAGCTCTTCCACCAGCTCGTCCACATGCTCGGAA
>CAMOOZ010000270.1 GCA_946621895.1 uncultured Lachnospiraceae bacterium
AAAAGCCCTCGTAATCCTGAGCGGCGGCAAAGCCGATCACGGGATCCTCGGGACGATAGGTCTGGATGACCACCTCGCCCGCAAGCCCGCCTCTTCCCGCCCTTCCGGCTGCCTGGGTAAGCAGCGAAAAGGTCCGTTCCGCGGCGCGGTAATCCGATGCGGCAAGGGAGATATCCGCCGCCAGGATCCCCACCAGCGTCACCCTTGGGAAATCATGCCCCTTGACGATCATCTGCGTCCCGATCAGGATATCCGCCTCCTCATTCATAAAGGCGGAAAGCAGCTTCTCGTAGTCATCCTTCCTTTTTGTCGTATCCCGGTCCATCCTGAGGACCCTGGCACCGGGAAAAAGCTTCTTTATCCCCTCCTCGATCTGCTCCGTTCCCGCACGAAAGCCCATAAAGTAGCGCGAACTGCATTCCGGGCACTGCTCCCTTTTCGGCTCCTGATGGCCGCAGTAATGGCAGACCAGCATGCCATTCTGATGGAGCGTCAGGGACACATCGCAATGGGGGCATTTCGCCACATGGCCGCATTCCCTGCAGGAACAGAAGCCCGCATAGCCCCGTCTATTCAGAAAGAGCATGCTCTGCTCCTTCCCCGCAAGCCGTTGCGCAAGCAGTGCCTTCAGCTTTTCGGAAAAAACGGAGCGGTTTCCCTTTTTCAGCTCCTTCCGCATATCCTCAATATGCACGGACGGGAGGGATGCGCCCCCTGCCCGCTCGGTCAGCCGGAAATAGCGGTATTCCCCTTCCATTGCCTTAAAGCAGGAATCCACGGAGGGGGTCGCGGAGCCTAAAAGAAGCGCGGCGTGATGGAGCCCTGCCAGCATTTTCGCGGCCTCTCTGGCATGATATCTGGGCACCTGCTCACTCTTATAGCTTGCCTCATGCTCCTCATCGATGATGATCAGCCCCAGATCGGAAAAGGGGGTAAAGAGCGCGCTTCTGGGACCGATGATCACATCCAGTTCCCCGTTCATCGCCCGTTCGTACTGCGAGGAGCGTTCCCCGTCGGAAAGGCCCGAATGGATCACGGAGACACGCTCTCCGAATTCCCTGTAAAACCGCATGACGGTCTGATAAGTAAGGGATATCTCGGGGATCAGCACGATGACCTGTTTCCCCAGTGCCGCCATGCGCTTTGCCGCCTCAACATAAACGGCTGTTTTGCCGGAGCCTGTGACCCCGTGAAGCAGATAGACTTTGGGCTCCTTTTCCTCCGGCCGGGCTTTTTCCCGGTATTCCTGCAGGATCGTTTCCACGATCCCGCGCTGGGCATCAGACAGCGCAAAAGAAGCCTCTCCGGCGCAAATCATCTGCGCGTCTTCCCTTTCAGGCCTTTCCTCTATGCGGATCAGCCCCTGTTTTTCCAGACTCGTTAAAGAAGACGGGGAAACATGCAGCCTGTCCCTTACCAGCTCATAGGGGAGCTCTCCCTCGCTGATCAGCTCCCTGATCACCCTGGCTTTTGCCCGCTGGCCGCGCTTTTCCGTTTCCTCAAGGGCTTTTTGCAGCTGCTGTACGGAAACGAGCGGGCAGATCCTTTTTCTGATCCGCCTTTTCACCCTCCGTTTGACCGGAAGGACTGTCCTTAAGGCCTGCAGCAGCGTCCCGCCGTAATAGCGGTGCATCCAGACCGCCAGCCGGACGAGCTTATCCTCCAGGGTATTGTCCTTTTCCGCGACCTGGAGGATCTCCCTGATCCGCTCCGGCTCGATCTCCGGCTCGCTTTTCAAGCCGATGCAGTAGCCCTTAAGCCTTCTCTCCCCTTTGCCAAAGGGGACCAAAAGCGGCACTCCCGGCCTCACCTTTCCCTTTAAGGCAGCCGGAATGCGGTATTGAAAGGGGCGGTCCAGCCTTGAAGCCGTGATATTTACGATCACATCCGCGAACTCAGGCTCCATGCGCGGCAGCTTCTTCCGGACCGGTCAGATGCTCCTCCTCAAGGATCTCCCTGATCAGGACCCGCTCATCCATCGGGTGCTTTACCCCCTTGATCTCCTGATAATCCTCATGGCCTTTTCCCGCAAGGATCACGATATCCCCCTCCTGACCATTGCAGATCGCATAACGGATGGCTTCTTTTCTGTCCGGGATTTCCACATATTTTCCATCCGTCTTTTCCATGCCCGTGCGGATATCCGCGATGATATCCATCGGCTCCTCATCCCGGGGATTATCCGAGGTGATGATCGTCAGATCGGCAAGCCTGCCGGAGACCTCGCCCATTTCATATCTGCGCAGCTTTGAACGGTTTCCGCCGCAGCCGAACAGACAGACCAGCCTTTTCGGATGATAGGCCTTAAAGGTGGTCAAAAGGCTCTCCAGTGCCATCGCATTATGCGCGTAATCGATCAGCAGCGTCAGCTTCTTCGGGATCCTGACGATCTCCACCCGCCCCCTGACGACGGCCTTTTTCAGGCCCTCACCGATCACCTGGGGGGAATCCGTAAAATGCCTGCAGACCGCGATGGCCGCCAGGGCATTGTAAACGGAAAATTTCCCGGGCATCGGGATCCCGGTGGAAAAGGAAAGCGCGCCCTCCAGGGAAAAGCGGACGCCCAAAAGCCCCGGCGTCTTTTCCAGCGACAGCGCGGTTCCCCGCAGGTCACAGCCCTCGCCAAGGCCGAAGGTCTCCACCTCACAGGTATGCTCCTTTAACACCGCGGAAACATGGGGGTCGTCCCCGTTCAGGATGCCGATCCTGCACTGCTTGAAGAGCTTTGCCTTGCATTCCAGATAATCCTGAAAATCCTTATGCTCCCCGGGCCCGATATGATCCGGCTCGATATTCGTGAACACGCCGTAATCGAACACGAAGCCCTCCGTGCGGTGGAGCATGAAGCCCTGCGAGGAGGCCTCCATCACGACGATGTCTATCCCCTGCTCCGTCATTTCCCGGAAGTATTTCTGTATCGTATAGGCTTCCGGCGTGGTATGTCCGGCAGGAATATGCCTGTCGCCGATGATCACCTCGATCGTGCCGATCAGCCCCACCTTATGCCCCGCCTCCTCCAGAATGGATTTGATCAGGTAGGTCGTGGTGGTCTTGCCCTTGGTCCCGGTGACGCCGATCGTGGTAAGCCTGTCCGCGGGGTGCCCCGCATCGGCTGCCGCAATGAACGCCCCCGCATAGCGGGTATCGGGAACGAGGACCAAAGCGGTTTTGCAGCCCTCGGGAAGCTCCACCATCCGTTCGGCCACGATGGCCGCCGCCCCCTTTCCGGCAGCCTCGGCGGCCGCCTCATGGGCATCGAACTTAAGCCCCTTCACACAGACAAACAGACAGCCTGCGCTTACCTTCCTGCTGTCAAACACGGCCTCCGTGATCTCTGTTTCCAAAGAACCGGAAACCAGCCTCGCCTCCAGTCCCTTCAGGTATTCCTTCAGCTTCATCCTAGCAGTAATCCTCCAGCACCAGCTCCAGGGACTCGTTTCCCTTATACGCATTGATCTGCATCGTGAAGACCGCGTTCACCTCCTGCGGCTCCTCTCCCCGCATCAGCCGGTCAAAGGCGCCTTCACCGTACTTTTTTTCGATGAAGCCGGCAAAACGGTCAAGCTCCTTAAAGAGCAGCATTTCCCGCCTGACGCCCTGATCCGCGACAAAAAAGCGGGCCATATTCCGATTTTTTCCGATCAAGGTGCCGCGCTCAAAGCGCAGTCCCCGCTTCGCAAAAAGCGGCCTGGGGTTTCCATTGCCGCAGGGCTCAAGGCAGAGCAGCTCCTTTGCGAGCCTTAAGTCCGCATAGCCAAGCGGCATCTCCATATCGATATTCAGCCGCTCTTCAAAATCCTCCGCAGTGAGGCCGCAGTCCGCATTGATCCGCTGTCTGAACAGGTCAATATCCTGCTCCTTCATGGATAACCCGGCAGCGCCGGCATGTCCCCCGAATTTGGTAAAAAGCTCCCTGCAGCCGGTCATATGCTCGTACATATGGAACGCTTCGATGGATCTGCCGGAGCCCTTCACCCCATCCACGGAGGAAGTCAGCACAAAGGCAGGCCTGTGATACTGTTCCCTGAGCCTTCCCGCGATGATCCCCGCCACGGATTCATGGCAGTCCGGCAGAAAAACGACCAGCACGGAATCCAGCCCGTCCCCGCCGGCGGAAGCGCCCTCGATCAGCTCCCTCGCCTTTACCAGGCCCTCCTCCGTATATTCCTTCCGCGTGTCGTTTAACGCCTTGCATTCTCCCGCGATCACCAGCGCAGCCTGCGCGTTTTCGGCATGCAAAAGCTTAAGCACCCTGTCCGCGGAATCCAGGCGCCCGCAGGCATTGATGCAGGGGCCAAGGACAAAGCCGGCATGATAATAGGAAAGCGGCTTCCCTTTAAGGCCGGTGACCTCGATCAGCGCCTGCATGCCGATGTTCGGCGTTTCGGAAAGGCATTTCAGGCCTTCCTTCACAATGATCCGGTTCTCCCCGGTAAGCTCCATCACATCGCAGACCGTGGCCAGCGCGCAGAGGCCGAAAAGCTCCTCCTGCAGCCCTCCTTTTTCCGGTCTCTGGGAAAAGTCGAAAAGCGCGCAGATCAGCTTATAGGCCACCACGGCGCCGCAGATGCCGGGATACGGATAAGCGTCTCCCTCCTGCTTCGGATCCACGATCACATCAGCTGCCGGAAGCAGATATTTCTTCCCCTCTTCCGTTTCCTCAAACGGGATCTCATGATGATCCGTCACGATCACGCGGATCCCGGCCTCTTTTGCCATTGCGATCTCAGCGGCGGCAGCGATCCCGTTGTCGCAGGTGATCAGCAGGTCCACCCCGTCGCGGATAGCCTCCTCGATCAGCCGCCGGTTCAGGCCATAGCCGTCCCGGATCCGATGGGGGATCACGGAATCGACGACGATATTTTGATTTTGCACTATCTGATCGCAGTAAACCTGTATGGCTCTCTGCAAAATAAAAGAGGCGCACACCCCATCCACATCATAGTCTCCTATGATCCGGATGTGTCCGCCTCCGGCTGCCTCCTCTCTGATCAAAGAGACAGCTTGCTCCATCCCTCCTAAAAGCATGGGGGAATGGAGCATCTCAAAACTGCCGTGCAGATATTCCTCTATCACTTCAGGGCCTTCAAGCCCTCTGTTTCGCAGAAGCCTTGCGGTCACGGGGTCGATCCCGTAGCGCGCTGCGTCCTCGGAGAAATTCCCTCCTCTGCGGATTAAAAACCATTTTGCCATTCAGGAAAAACCGATTACTCCGCCGCCTTTGCAGCTGCAGCATCCTGACGCGCTTTTTCCTGCGAAGCGGAGCCATCCTTTGCCTGCCCCTTCGCGCCGCCCCTTAAGGTGAACCACAGCGGGCCGGCCAGGCAGACCGAGGAATAGGTGCCGCAGACGATACCCACCATCAGCGGAAGGGCGAATTCCTTGATCGAGGCAACGCCCATCACAAAGAGCACAGCCACCATGATGAAGGTGGTCAGCGAGGTAAAAATGCTTCTCGAAAGCGTCTGGTTCACGGAATCATCCACCAGCGCCTCCAGCTCCGCCTTCTTTCCTCTGAGGGCCTGATTCTCACGGATACGGTCAAAAATCACGATGGTGGCATTGATGGAATAACCGACGATCGTCAGCATACAGGCAATAAAGGTGGCGCCCACGGAAACCCTTGCCCAGGCATAGAAGGCAAGCACCACCAGGCAGTCATGCACCAGCGCCGCCACGGAGCTCGCGCCAAAACGGATATCCTTGAATCGGAACCAGATATAGACCAGCATGCACAGCGACGCCACGATCACGGAAAGGATCGCTCCCCGCTGCATCTCTGCGCCAATGGTGGAGGAAATGGTTTCCTGCGTGATCGCGGATTCCTCGATGCCGAAGTTTTCCGTCAGCTTGCTCACCACGGATTCCCGCTCATCGCTGTTCAGCGTGCGGGATTTTACGATGATCTCATTGCTCCCCGTGACCTTTGTGGCCTGGATGTTCGCATCTCCGGTCACCTCCTGGAACAGGGGCTTCACCCGGTTGTCCACATCCTGCAGGGAAAGATCCTCATTCATCGTGATATTCGTGGAGGTGCCGCCCACGAATTCCAGCGAAAAATTCAGCGGATTGCCGATCGTGGAGGAATTGATCCCCATCGCGACAAAGCCGGACACGATAACCACAAGGGAAAGCGCAAAGAAGAGCTTCCGCCTGCCCACATATTTCGCGGCGATCTTCTTTTTGGAGGCGCCGAAGAATTTCTTATCCTCAAGCCCAAGGTTCACAAAGGCATTCAGCAGCCACCTGGTCACAAACAGCGCCGTGAACATGGAAAGCACGATGCCAAGCGCAAGGGTCTGTGCAAAGCCCCGGATGGAGCCCGTCCCCATCAGTCCCAGCACGCCGGCGGCGATCAGCGTGGTCACATTGCCGTCGATAATGGCGGAGAGCGCCTTGGAAAAGCCCGTCTGCATCGCGGTGCGGACATCCCTGCCAAGGGCCAGCTCCTCCCGGATACGGGCAAAGATGATCACATTCGCATCCACGGCCATTCCGATGCCCAGGATGATACCGGCGATGCCGGGCAGCGTCAGCGTGATCACGGATTCAAAGGCCGCCAGCAAAAGCACCACCAGCACGGAATACAGCGCCAGCGCGATGGAGGCCACCAGACCGGGCAGCAGATAGATCACGATCATGAAGCCCGCCACGACGCCGAAGCCGCCGCGGTCG
>CAMOOZ010000271.1 GCA_946621895.1 uncultured Lachnospiraceae bacterium
AATTCGCCAAGTGCCTCCAGAAGCGCTTCGGCCTGATCCCCGGCGTGACGGACAAAAACTACATCACCAACAGCTACCATGTCCATGTGACAGAGCCCATCGACGCCTTCGAAAAGCTTTCCTTTGAGGCCCAGTTCCAGAAGCTTTCTCCCGGCGGCGCCATCAGCTATGTGGAGGTGCCGAACCTTCAGGGCAATATTCAGGCCGTGCTCGCCGTGATGCAGCATATCTACGAGAACATCATGTATGCCGAGCTGAACACGAAATCCGATTACTGCCAGAACTGCGGTTATTCCGGGGAGATCCAGATCGTTCAGGATGAGGATGAAAAGCTGGTGTGGGAATGCCCGCAGTGCGGCTCCAGAGACCAGACGAAGATGAATGTGGCCAGGCGGACCTGCGGTTACATCGGCACGCAGTTCTGGAATCAGGGCAGGACCCAGGAGATCAGGGACCGGGTACTGCACTTATAAAAGTGATGAAATTACCCTGATCTGTAAGATCAAGGGACCGGGTACTGCATTTATAAAAGTGATGGGGATATAAATCAAGGAATAAAAATGAATTATTCAGCGATCAAAAAGTATGATGTCGCCAACGGGCCGGGGGTGCGGGTGAGCCTGTTCGTCAGCGGGTGCACCCATCACTGCCCGGGCTGCTTTAACGAGGAAACCTGGGATTTTGCCTATGGATCGCCTTTTACCGAAGAAACGATGGAAGAGGTTCTTACCGCTCTTGAGCCGGAGTATATCTCCGGCTTAAGCGTCCTTGGGGGGGAACCCTTCGAAAAGGTGAATCAGGAGGGCCTTCTTCCCCTGCTGCAAAAGGTGAATGAACGGTTTCCGGGAAAGGAAATCTGGTGTTATACGGGATATCTCTTTGATACGGATATCCGGGGGAGGATGCTTGAGGAGAATCCTGTTACCGCGCCGCTGCTTGCCTGCATCGATGTGCTCGTGGACGGCCCCTTTATTGAAGCAAAAAGGGATCTGATGCTGTCCTTCAGAGGCTCTTCCAATCAGCGGCTTATCCGGGTGGCGCCTTCGCTGGAGCAGGGAGAGATCGTTACGGATCCCCTTCAGGATGCAGTCAATGAGGTGACCTGCGATGCGATTAAATAAGTATCTCGCGGAATGCGGCGCATGCTCCAGAAGAGAGGCGGATAAGCTGATCGAAAAAGGCCTTGCAGAGGTGGACGGCGTGGTCGCCAGGCCGGGGATGCAGGTGGAGGAGGGCGCATTCGTAACGCTTGGGGGAAAGCCTGTTTCCCCGCAAAAAAACAAGGTGGTGCTGGCCTTTTACAAGCCCTGCGGCGTCACCTGCACCGACCGGGATGCCCATGCGGAAAAGACCCTGCAGGATGTGCTGCAATATCCGAGAAGGCTTTCCTATGCGGGAAGGCTGGATAAAGATTCCGAGGGTCTTTTGCTGCTCAGTGACGACGGAGAACTGATCCATGCCGTTTCCCAGGGAGCCATGGCGCAGGAAAAGGAGTATATTGTCCGTGTTTCCGCGCCATTAACGGATTCCTTCCTGGAAAGCATGAGGGAAGTTGTATACCTTCCTGAGCTGGAGCAGAAAACGCGGCCATGCAGTGTTCGGAAAACCGGAGAAAGAGTCTTTCACATTATCCTCACACAGGGCTTAAACCGGCAGATCCGAAGGATGTGCAGCGCGCTGCATTATCATGTGGAGAGCCTGATGCGGGTCAGAATCATGAACATCACGCTGGGCAAGCTTGCGCCGGGGGAGTATTACGAGATCCGGGGGAAGAAAAAGGAAGAGCTTTACCGGCTGGCAATGGGAAAACAGGGCTGATGCCGCATTTGCAGAGGGTTGAAGGAAATGGATATCACAGAACGGATCGATCGCGCGCAGAAGGAAAAATCTCCGGCGGAAAGGATCAGGGCGCTGAAGGACATCCTCAACGAAGCGGGAAGGGCTTACTATTCCGGGGATAAGGAGCTGATCTCCAATCTGGAATATGACAGACTGTATGATGAGCTGGCGGGTCTGGAACAGGAGACCGGCCTTATTTTTTCGGATTCCCCCACAAGACAGGTGGGCTATGAGGTCCTCTCCGCGCTGCCGAAGGAGCGTCATCCTGCGCCGATGCTCTCGCTGGGGAAGACAAAGGACAGAGAGGAGCTTGCCGCCTGGCTTTCCGGTCATCCCGGCGTGCTTTCCTGGAAGCTGGACGGGCTGACCATTGTGCTGACCTATGCGCAGGGGAGGCTTGCCAAAGCGGTCACCAGGGGAAACGGTGAGGTGGGAGAGGGGATCACGCCGAACGCCAGTGTTTTTATGGGACTGCCGCTGGAGATCCCCTTTAGGGGTGAGCTTGTGCTGAGAGGGGAGGCGGTGATCAGTTATGCGGATTTCAAGGAAGTGAATGCTTCCCTGCCGGAAGGCGAGGCGCCCTATAAAAATCCACGGAATCTCTGCAGCGGCTCGGTCCGTCAGCTGGATAATTCCGTCACCCAAAAGCGAAGGGTCAGGTTCATCGCCTTCAGCCTTGTCTCTGCGGAGAGCATGGACTTTCACGACAGCTTCACCGCGCAGCTGGATTTCCTTTCGTCACAGGGCTTCGAGGTTGTGGAGCATGTGCCTGTTTCAACGGAAACTGTTCCGGAAGCGCTGAAAGGCTTTGAGGAAAAGGTGACAGACTACGGGATCCCCTCCGATGGGCTGGTGCTTACGCTGGAGGAGCTTTCCTATGGCGCTTCCCTGGGAAGGACCGCAAAATTCCCCCGAAACGCCATCGCCTTTAAGTGGGCGGACGAACAGGCGCAGACCGTGCTGACCGGTATGGAATGGAGTGTTTCCAGAACCGGGCTGATCAATCCGGTGGCGTTGTTTGATCCGGTGGAGCTGGAGGGGACCACGGTAAAACGCGCATCAGTGCATAACCTGAGCATTATCAGGAGCCTGAAGCTGGGGATTGGCGATGCGCTTCTTGTTTACAAGGCCAACATGATCATTCCCCAGATCGCGGAAAATCTGACGAAAAGCGATACGCTGGAGCTTCCGGATAAATGTCCGGTCTGCGGCGGGGCGACCGCTGTGGAAAAGGAAAATGAGAGCGAGGTGCTGATCTGCACGAATCCGGAGTGCCCTGCGAAAAAGCTGAAGTCCTATGTGCTCTTTGTGAGCAGGGGAGCCATGAATATTGACGGGCTTTCCGAACAGACGCTGGAAAAATTCCTTGGGAGGGGCTTTATTCATGACTTTGCGGATATTTTTCGCCTGCCTGCCCATAAGGAGGAGATCCTGGAAATGGAGGGCTTTGGCGAGCAATCTTATGTAAACCTATCAACAGCCATTGACCGCGCAAGGCATACCGTGCTTTCCAGACTGCTTTACGCGCTTGGGATCCCGGGTGTGGGGGCTGCAAATGCGCGTCTTTTGAGCAGGGCATTCAGGGGCTCCCTTGACGCGTTAAGCGCTGCGGCGCCGGAGGAGCTTTCCGCCATTGACGGGATAGGCACGGTGCTGGCCGCCCAGATCAGCGATTATTTCCGTGACGATAAAAACAGGCTCACCCTGCAGGCGCTGCTGCAGGAGATCAGGCTGGAGGAAGAGCGCTTCAGTGAAGAAAATGCGCCGCTGTCCGGAGTGACGATCGTGATCACGGGCAGTCTTACCCGCTTCGCGAACAGAGATGCGCTGAAGCGCCTGATCGAAGAAAACGGCGGAAAAGTGGCCGGAAGCGTCTCCGCGAAAACCGGGCTTCTGATCAATAATGATATCGCCTCTGCGTCAGGCAAAAACAAAAAAGCAAGGGAATTGGGGATCCCGATCCTTTCGGAGGACGATTTTCTGACGAAATATGGACTGAATACGCAGTAAGTGTTATAATAAGATAACTGAAGCAATTCCCATACCCGGGTCTTTACGCACCGGGTATTGTTTTCGCTGGAGGGTATTTTTTCATGACACGCATGCTGCGGAAGGCCAGAAATGAAGGGCTTTCCCTCAGATCCACTTTTTTTGTGATGCTGATCATCTCCCTGGGAGTCACGGGAATCCTGCTCTTTACGATCTATCGTACCTTTAATTCCTACAATGCGCTTTCCGATGCGACGGATACCTATATTGAGCTGCAGCAGGCTGCGGATAATCTGATGAGAGCCTCAGATTATCTGACGGAGGAGGCCCGCTGCTATGTGGTGTTGGGGGACAGAGACCATCTTGATAATTATTTCCATGAGGCAGAGGTCGTAAAACGCCGGGAGAATGCGATCCGTGTGATGGAATCCCGTCTGCCTCTGTCCGATGCGCTGGATTCCTTAAAGGATGCGATGGAGGAGTCGCTTTCCCTGATGGATCGTGAATACTATTCAATGCTCCTTGTGCTGAAGGCGGAGGAAGATGAAAATATTCCGGAGGCAATGAGAAATACAACGCTGAAGCCTGAGGACGAGGCGCTTACCGCAGAGAAAAAAATGCTTCTTGCGCAGCGCATGATGCATGACGGTGAGTATTATGTGAGAAAATACAGGATCCGCGCAAATCTTCAGCTTTGCATTAATGCACTGAAAAACAGCACGCATGGGACGCAGAACGAGATGGAGACCCGGGTATACGGGGATCTGGTGTGGACGGCCGTCCTGATCATTCTGCAGTCCGTGTTTCTGATCCTTCTGCTGTTTATCACGACAAGGCTCGGGATCAATCCGCTGCTGCAGGCGGTTGAGCATATTAAAAAGGATCAGAAGCTGCCGATCATGGGTGCCCATGAATTCCGTTATCTTGCCGGCACCTATAATAAAATGTATACCGCCTACAAAAAAAGCATCAGCAAGCTATCCTTTAAGGCTTCCCATGATGAGCTGACCAATGTATATAACCGTGCCGGCTACGATCTGATCATTCGCAGCATTGATACCTCTTCCACGGCCTATCTTCTGATCGATGCGGACAAGTTCAAGAAGATCAATGATCAGAATGGCCATGAGGTCGGCGACAGGATATTAAAGAAGCTGGCGGACACGCTTCGTCAGAACTTTCGGCCGGATGACTATATCTTCCGGATCGGCGGAGATGAATTTGTCGTCTTTATGGTCCATGTGGATCAGAAGGTCAGACATCTGATCGAAAAGAAGGTGGAGCAGATCAATATGGAGCTTGCCAACACCGAAGACGGCCTTCCGGAGATCTCCGTGAGTGTGGGCGTGTCCCTCTGCCCGAAGGATGCGCAGCCGCAGGAGATGTATCGGGAAGCGGATATTGCATTGTATTATGTAAAGGAAAACGGCAGGAAGGGCTGCAGCTTTTACAGGCCGGGACTGGAGCAGAAAGCGGGCTGACATGACAGGAACGCGTCGTCGGCGCAGTTCATCTGTCGAAAGCACCGGAGAAAAGGAGCATGAATGCCGATTAAAATTCAAAAC
>CAMOOZ010000272.1 GCA_946621895.1 uncultured Lachnospiraceae bacterium
ATCCCCGCTATGCGGTGCCCGGAATGCCCTTTGCCTTTGCGGACAGCGCGGAGGCTTACGCCTTTGTGGACGGTCCGTTCAAGGAATGGGTCGGGGACGGCCGGCTGGAGGAAAAGGGAATCAGCGCGATCGACGCCTGGGACGGCGGTTTTCGCCATCTGACCAATTCCCAAAAGCCCATCGAGCACCCGGAGGATCTGGAGGGCTTAAGGATCCGGACGGGCTTTGATTTCCAGCTGGAGGCGCTCTTTACCGCGCTTGGCGCGGAACCGAAGCAGATCGTTTTCTCGGAGCTTTTGGCCGGGCTTCAGCTGAAGGCCGTGGATGGTCAGGAAAACCTGCTTTCCCTGATGACCACGAATATGATGTGGGAGCATGACCAGAAATATCTGACGCTCACCGGGCATCAGTGGAACTGCTTTTTCCTCGTCGTCAACCGTGAATTTCTCGATAAGCTGACGCCGGCGCAAAAAGAGGTGCTGGTTGCGGCCTCCGCGGAGGCAAGGGACCATATGCGGGGGGCGGTGAAGGAAAGAGAACAGGAGGATCTGGCCATCTTAAAGGAAAACGGGATGGAGATCACGGAAACCATAGATCTGATGGAATTCAGAAGGGCCGTCCGCCCCGCCTGGGACGCGCTGCGGGAATATCTGAAAGGGGAAACAGACCTTGCGCCGTTTAATGAGCTGATACGGAAGGCGGCGGGATAAATCGAATAACACGGCATCAGCCTGAGAACAGTTCACTCTGACGAACAGAAGACCCCGGTGTGCCACCACCGGGGTCTTCGATGTGTTTCTTACTTACCGGTTCTGGGTGTCACTTCACTTTTCACCAGCGTCCGGTTTTTCCGGCAGTTCTTTCTCCTGGCGCTGCCGTCCTTCTGTTTCAAAGATGATTTGAATGATCTCGGTGTCGTCTAATCCGCGTTTCGTCAGACTGTCCACCAGATTGCAGACTTCAGCGCCAGTCATCAAACCTGCCTCCTTATTTCTTGATATTGAACGCAGCCTTTCCGGGATACACGGCGCCCTCACCCAGGGCCTCCTCGATTCTCAGCAGCTGGTTGTATTTCGCCACGCGCTCGGAACGGGAAGGCGCGCCGGTCTTGATCTGCCCTGCGTTCATTGCCACGGCCAGATCGGCGATCGTCGTATCCTCCGTCTCGCCGGAGCGGTGGGAGACCACGGCGGTGTACCCGGCCTTGTGCGCCATCTTGATCGCTTCCATCGTCTCAGACACGGAACCGATCTGGTTTAACTTGATCAGGATGGAATTGCCTGCGCCGTTCTCGATGCCCTTCTTTAAGCGCTCGGTGTTCGTCACGAACAGGTCGTCGCCCACCAGCTGGCACTTGCCGCCGAGCTTTTCGGTCATCTTCTTCCAGCCTTCCCAGTCCTCTTCATCCAGACCATCCTCGATGGAATAGATCGGATACTTCTCGATCAGGCTCTCCCAGTGGGCGATCAGCTCATCGGAGGTGAAATCCTTGCCGGACTTGGGCTGATGATAGAAGCCCTTGCCTTTTTCGCTCTTCCACTCGGAGCTGGCAGCGTCCATCGCCAGCACGAAGTCGTCGCCGGGCTTAAAGCCGGCCTCTTTAATGGCCTTTAAGATCAGCTCGATTGCATCCTCGTCGCCGGCCAGGCTGTTCGGCGCGAAACCACCCTCGTCGCCAACGGCGGTCACATCCTTCATCTCCTTGATCAGCTTCTTTAAGGTGTGGAACACCTCGGTGCACCATCTTAAGCCTTCCGCGAAGGTGGGAGCGCCCACAGGCATGATCATGAATTCCTGCGTGTCCACGGAGCTGTCCGCATGGGCGCCGCCGTTTAAGATGTTCATCATCGGGACGGGCAGCACATTGCCGTTTACCCCGCCGAAGAAGCGGTAAAGGGGAAGCTCCAGTGCGGTGGCCGCAGCCCTTGCCGCCGCGATGGACACGGCCAGGATCGCGTTGGCGCCAAGCTTGCTCTTGTCCTTTGTCCCGTCAGCCTTCAGCATTGCCGCGTCTACGGCATAGGTGTCGGAGGCATCTAACCCGATCACGGCCTCCGCGATCACGGTGTTGATGTTCTCCACGGCCTTCTTCACGCCCTTTCCGCCGAAGCGGCCCTTATCGCCGTCCCGAAGCTCCAGCGCCTCGAACTCGCCCGTTGACGCGCCGGACGGCGCGCAGCCTCTGCCGGTCACGCCGCCGGCCAGTGTCACCTCCGCCTCCACAGTGGGATTGCCGCGGGAATCAATGATCTCTCTGCCGATAACCTTTTCAATTTCCAAAAAATCCATGGGTATCACATCCTTTCTTGAGACATACGCATTCTGAACTACTCGCCAACACCGCATTATACCACAATCAATATCCGATGTGTAAAAAGGGATGAAATGTGTTATGCTAAAAAATACGACAGGCATTTCGGAGGAAGAGCATTGAGCCGCACAAAGCTGATCTTTTTTGATATCGACGGAACCCTCGTGAATTTCGATGATGTGATCCCGGCATCCGCGAAAAAGGCCATCCGGCTTGCGCATCAGGCGGGGCATAAGCTCTTTCTCTGCACGGGCCGCGGAGGCTCCCAGGTGGACAGGCGCTTAAAGGCCCTGCCCTTAGACGGCGTGATCTCCAGCACCGGGGCGGATGTGCGCATCGGCAGGAAAGTGCTCTTCAAGCGGGAGCTGAAGGGGGAAAAGTTAAAGCGCCTGGTGAACGCGATGGAGCGCTCCGGCGCCTATTACGCGCTGCAGGGCTATCGCTGCATCGCGATGAACGAGGAGAGCCTGAAACGGATGAGCGACCGCTTCCGGGAGATCGGCGCGGATGAGGCGAGGATCGCCACGCTTTTTGATGGCGTTAAGCTGATGGAGGATCTGACGAAGGCGCCTGGCGTGGAAAAGGCGATCTATTACCACGCGGACATCCCCGTGCCCGAGGTGAGAAGCCTGCTCGGGGACGACTTTGCCGTGGACCCGGTCAGCTTTGATGAGCCGCTGGACACGAACGGCGAGGTCACCCAGCGCGGGATCAACAAATCCTTCGGCATCATGCGGCTGATGGAGCATTTCGACATTCCGCGGGAGGACACCATCGCCTTCGGCGACGGTCCGAATGATCTGGACATGCTGGATTTTGTCGGCTGCGGCGTGGCGATGGGAAACGCCTGGGACATCGTGAAGGAGAGGGCGGATATGGTGGCGCCGCCGATCTATGAGGACGGGATCTGGCAGGCGATGAAGAGCCTTTCGTTGTTTTAAAGAGCTTTCGCGGCATTTGTCGTACATCATTTTTATTCTGCTAAAGGAACCAGACAAATTGTCGATACTTATTCTGTAGGTGTGGTATGTTGGTACTTTGTCCTGAAAGGAACTGATCTAGGATGTCCGGAATGCTGTCTTTACAGAACAATCTGCTTGCAATGGGGGCTGCCAGAACTTTGGGGATTTCAACCAATTCCAAAGCGAAATCCACAAAAAAGCTCTCCAGCGGATTTAAGATCAATACTGCAGCCGATGATGCGGCGGGGCTTTCCATCTCTGAAAAACTGAGAATGCATATCCGGGGGCTCTCACAGGGAAAGGAAAACACACAGGATGGGATTTCCTGGACCCAGATCGGCGACGGCGCCATGGAAGAGATCACGGACATGGTTCACAGGGTTACAGAGCTCGCGGTTAAAGGAGCAAATGGAACTCTGACGGCGGATGACCGCATGGATATCGATAAGGAAATCCAGCACTTAAAAAAGGAGATCAACCGCATCGGCGGTGCAAACACGAATTTCAACACCCTGCCGATTTTCGATAACAGTTGTGCGATGCTGAATGTGGAGGGAACCCCGGACGATTTCCAGCTGTTTGATTCATCCTATGATCCTTCTACGGGGAAAGCGGGGTTTGGAGGGATCTTTTACAATGGGGAGGGGCTTTCATGGGATTGAATGGCACCGA
>CAMOOZ010000273.1 GCA_946621895.1 uncultured Lachnospiraceae bacterium
CTTTTCCTAATTCGCTGAAGGGTTTATAATAAGAAAAGCAATATCGGTTTTGCAGGCAGCGAATTATAGTGAGCGAACAAAGCAATTGCGGTTTGAGCTTGCTCAAACCAGCAATTATTCTGCGAGCGACGATATCCTAAACGAATTAATTTAATTCTTTAGGATATGCTGATGTGGTAAATTGCGTTGAAGATCAATATTTATTACGGCGGCCGCGGGCTGTTTGACGATCCCACGCTCTTTGTCCTGAACCTGATGGAGAAGGTTTTCCGGGAGCTGGGCGTGACCACGGAGCGCTTTAATCTGTATGAAATGAAAAACCGCATTTCGACCCTTCCCCAGAGCCTAAAGGAGGCGGACGGGATCATTCTTGCCTCCACGGTGGAATGGTTCGGCGTGGGCGGGTATATGCAGCAGTTTCTGGATGCCTGTTATCTCTATGGAGATAAGGAGAAGATCGCGCGGACCTATATGTGTCCGGTGGTAATGAGCACGACCTACGGAGAGCGGGAGGGCAAGCTTCATCTTTCCAGCGCCTGGGAGATCCTCGGCGGGCTTCCCTGCAGCGGGCTCTGCGGCTATATCGCGGACATGGCTGATCTGGAAATGAACAAGGCCTACCACCGGATCATCGAAAAGAAGGCGGAGGATGCCTACCGCACGATCTCCAGGCACGCGGCGATGCTCCCCGCCAGCAACCAGGCCGTGCGGCAGAAGATCGCGCAGGTCAGGAATTTCCGCTACACTCCCCAGGAAAACGAGCAGATCGCCCAGTACGCCTCGGATCAGGAGTATGTGGAGGCGCAGAAGGCGGATATCCAGGAGCTGACCAGCATGTTCCGGGGGATGATGAAGGAGGCGCCTCAGGAGAGCGATCACGCCGGTTATGAGCAGAGCAGGTGGAACAGTGTTTCCGGAGATGATTTTTCGGCGGACGGAAGGGCTTCTGCCGCCGGAATGAGCGGCGCCGGATTCAGCGATATGAGCCAGCCGGACGGCAGAACGCGCACCGCCGGTGCCTCGGCCGGCAGACAGACCGATACAGCAGCCAATCTCAGAGGGGCATACAGCCCTTACGGCGAGAGGCCTGTTGACGGCGAAGCCGTCGCCGGCAGGGCGGGAAACGGCAAAGCTGCGGAGAGCAGGGCGGGAAACGGCAAAGCTGCGGAGAGCAGGGCTGCGGGCGCCAGAGCCGCATATGGTCAGGCTGCGGATGGAAGGACATCAGAACAACGCGGAGGCGACGGAAGATCCGGAGGATCGGCCGTAAACGGAAAAGATGCAGGCAGGGGCTCCGGCGGGAAAAAATCCGAGAACCTGAGCCCTTACGCAAAGAAGCTGGAGAAGGAGCTGCAAAAGGTGTACCTTGCGATCTCGGGCTTTAAGACCTCGGTCCGGATGCATATCGAGGATGAGGGCACCTGGGATCTGATCGCGAATTCCCAGGGCGCCTGGCTTTCTCCGGAGTCCGGGAGCCTGATCCCGGCTGTGGAGATCCGGCTGGATAAGGATGCACTGGAAAAGATCCTGGAGGGTAAGGTCACTTTTCTAAAGTCCTTTATGGTGGGTGAAATGAAGATGACCGGTGATTTTCAGGCGCTGCGGAACCTGGACCAGGTGTTCCGCTTTTAGGAGGGGAGCATGCCCGCATCTGAGCCGCTGAAGCGGCCCAGATTGCACAGTTCCTATCGGAGAAATCACATTCGTGATTTCTCCTCAGGCTGCCGCTTCGCGGCATTGGAGGGAAAAATGAAGGATCCGAACTGTATTTTCTGCAAGCTGGCAAACGGGGACATCCCCACAAGGATCATCTATGAGGATGAGGATTTTACCGCCTTTCTGGACACAGGTCCTGCCACAAGGGGGCATGCGCTGCTGGTCCCGAAGGAGCATTATCCGGATCTGTTTGCGATGCCGGATGAGCTGCTGGGCAAGGCCGCGGCAAAGGCGAAGGAGCTGTCGGGCAGGATAAAGGAAAAGCTCGGCGCCGGGGGCTTCAATCTTGTGCAGAATAACGGGGAGCTCGCGGGACAGACTGTTTTCCACTTTCATATCCACATGATCCCGCGCTTTGCGGACGACGGACAGAAGGTCGGGTGGAAACCGGGCTCACCCTCGGACGAGGAACTGGATCAGCTTTTGCAGGAGCTGCGTTCCTGACTCACTGTTTTTAAGAAAAACGCAGCGCAGCCGCTGCTGCGCAGCTTTCCCTGCGCTGCCCCCCATGCGCACTCCCACGGCGTTTCACGCCGCTTCGTGCTTATGGGGGACATTCGTCAGAATCATGGGTACCGGCTCGTACAGGTACGGCCGGAGCCCATGATCATGACTCATTGTTTTTCCAGGCTTATCGTGCGGTAGGAGTAGGTCAGCTGGAACTTGCTTTCGCTGACCATGCAGTAGAATTCGCGGATGATCCGCTCTGTGACGATGTGGAGGTTTTCCGTGGGCAGGTTGGAGAACAGGGCCAGCTGCTGTGTGCTGGAATAACGCGTGGTCACGTCCACCTTGCGGACCGAATTCACGATCGCCTTATCCAGATACTGCATCACCTGGCTGCGCTCGGAGATGTGGATATCCGCGTCGTTGCCGAATTCCACGGTGAACAGGACCAGCTGCAGGGTCTGCGCGTTGCGGATGCCGATATTGCGCAGAAGCTCGTACACCTGGCCGAAATCCTCGAAATCCACCTTCATCGCGCCGGAATAGGATTCACGGTGCTCGATCACGGCGGAGATATTATCCAGATCCTTTTCCTGGGCATCCTCGTTTGCGGCGGTGAGGCTCATGGCCCACTGCGTGTACATCGTGAAGCCGTTTGTGCCGCCTCGCTTGGAGGTATTCAGCGCCTTCTCCGCGCCGTAGAGCAGGCTGGAAAATTTCCGGCCGGTGGCCGTGGAGCAGGCCGCTCCGATGGAAAAGGTCACGGAAATGTCCTTCGTCTCCGAAAGACGCTGATAGATCCGGTGGCGCAGCTCGCCGATCAGCTTTTTCGCTTCATCCGTACTCTCCACATCATTGATATAGCAGAGGAATTCATCCCCCTCCAGGCGGCACACGGGCATCTGATGATCCGCCGTGATCAGCACATTGGCGATCTGCGCCAGGATATAGTCTCCCCGCAGCAGCCCCACAGCTTTATTCACGGCGCCCATGTCGTCCACATCCACCAGCACCAGACAGCCGTCGCATTCCTCCAGGGAGCTGATGATATCCTGCTCCACCATGTTGAAGGTCTCTCTGTCCGCCAGGGATTCAAGCAGGTATTTTTCCGAATGCTCGTCCGCAAGACGCGAGATCAGCAGCCCGGAAAGCCTGGCCAGGGAGACACCGTCATCGCTCTCGTCCGCGGGCTCCAGCCGCCTTTCCAGCGAAGCCGTATGCGCTTCGATCTCGTCCACGGTGCCGTTTCTGATCAGCTCGATCATGGTGTCCGCCATATGCGGGTCGAACTGGGTGCCGCTGCAGCGCTGCAGCTCCTCAATGATATGTTCTTTGGAAAAGCGCTTGCGGTAAACACGGTTTGTGTTCATCGCGTCCAGTGTGTCCGCCACGCAGATAATTCGAGCCACCTCGGGGATGTTCTCCCCTGCCAGCCCTTCGGGATAGCCCCTGCCGTCATAGCGCTCGTGATGATAAAGGGCGCCGATCTCCAGACCCGGAAAGGCCTTCACATCCTTCAGGATCCTGGCGCCGATCGTCGGGTGCTGCTTGATCAGCGCGTATTCTTCGGGGGTCAGCCGGCCGGGCTTATGGAGCACGGAATCCGGGACGCCGATCTTTCCGATATCATGAAGCAGCGCGATATGATAGATCCGGTCACTTTCCGTTTCGTTTTTTCCCAGCGCCCTTGCCAGGGCCCTGGAATATTCCGCAACTCTTAAGGAATGGCCCTCCGTGTAGGAATCCTTGGCATCGATCGTGCCGGCGATGGCGGTGATCGTCTGCATCGTCATGGATTCCAGCTCTTTGCTCTTTTCATTCAGCTTTTCCATGTAGTCCAGGTTTTCCGCATGGATCCGGCCATAGAGCCTGGCGGCGAGAAAACAGAAGGCAAAGACCATGATCAGGACGGCCAGCTGGATCTCGGGATCCATGCTGGTCCGGATATCCACCATGCCCGTCTGCACCTCACGGAGGATAAAGCTGACATTCATGACGAAAGAGATCAGGCCCATCCAGAGGATGAGCTTCTCGTTATGGAAAAGGATCAGAAGCGAGATCACGGGAAAGACATAGGCGAAGACGAGATGGGTATGGCTTGTAAACAGCACAAAGCCGTACATCACGAGATAGGCGCCCATGATCACATATTTCAGCGCGCGCGTGCCGGGATCCTGCCGATAGATCACACAGGCGATGATGAGCGGAACCACGAGGATCGCGGTGAAGCACAAAAGATAGGGGATGTCCAGCACACCCTTTGCCACGGCCCAGAGATAGGCGGCAAGGAGCACCGCCACGACGACGGCCCAGCATCTTAAAAGCTGTTTATTGATGGATCTTTCCTGATGTTTTTCCAATACGCACCGCCTGGGGATTATATTCTAGGATAAAGTTCTGCCGGCTGAACTATGATTCCGGATGATCGTCCAATAGAGCAGAAAAGCTGCTGCGGGTATTATAACCGATAAATGATTTACCCGTCAAAAAGTGTTTCCCGGGAACGAAACCCGCGGCGCGGATCCCGGAACCGGACGCATAAAGTGGATTGTCATCCCCCCGGGGATTCATGTATCATAGAGGCATTGACGAAGCTGCTGTTCTCTGACATTCGCAAAACTGCCCGCTCCGCGCGCTTAAGGCTTTGCTTCGCAAAAACGCGCCGGCTTCAGCTGACGCGGAGACAACGCAGCCGCATGGAAATTCAGACAAACGGGGTGATAATGAATAAAGAAAACAAATATCTCGCGGCGGCGAAGCTGATCCGGCTTTTGCTGGTGCTGGCTACGGCCCTGATCTCGATCATGGCTGTTTTAAAGGCAGACCGCCTTGGCGGAATGGAGGTATTCCTTTTTCTGCTTTCAGGCGTTCCCATTTCTCTGCTGACCAATCTCTATGGCTTTATCACGGGAATGGTCTGTTTTTCGCTGATCTTTGTCTGCTGCGCCTTCGCTTCGCCGGAACAGGCTTATTTTGCGGCCTATTATCTGCTGGCCGTGCTGCAGACCAATTTTCTGATGGGCGGCCTTCGGAAACGGGGATGGTTCCGCGCCATTCTGATGTTTCTTTTTTCGGCGCTTTTCATGGGCTCCTTCTT
This sequence comes from uncultured Lachnospiraceae bacterium, assembly GCA_946621895.1. The sequence continues at coordinate 5,261 of CAMOOZ010000273.1, forward strand.
TTATCTGGTCTACTACGGCATCGGCGGCAGATCCATGCTGACCTTCAATCCCTTTTATCTGCTGATCAGCGTGGGGCTGCTGATCCCGGTCACCGTGCTTACCGGGCTTTGCGCGAGGCTTTTGCCGAAGCTGGCGCCGGAAAAGCTGAAGCGCTGCTTCCGCTGCCTTGTCCCGTCCGCGCATGGGGCGCTAAAGGAGGGGGATTTCCGTTATCTCCGCAGCCTCCGCTCGATCAGCGGACAGCTGACCCTCGTGCTGGCGGGGGAGGCGCTGGTGCTGGCCCTTGGCGGGGCGGTGTTCTCCAATATTCTGATGCCCGGCATGGGCAAGGTGCTGATCGAGAGAAGGCAGCCGGGGGAGCAGCCGCCGGCCCTGCAGGATCCGGCCGCCCGGGAGATGCAGCCCGCGGAGAGCGCGGGCGCGGGGGATTTACAGAGCACGGATACATCGGATATATCCGCCGGGATTCCCGCTGCAGGGCCTTTGGGCGATCCGCCCGAAGGGATACCCGGACAGGCGCAGCAGCAGCCTGCCGCAGGCGCGGGGGATTTACAGAGCACGGATACGCCGGATGTATCCGCCGAGATTCCCGCTGCAGGGTCTGCGGGCGATCCGTCGGAAGGGATACACGGACAGGCGCTGCAGCAGTCTGCCGCAGGCGCGGGGGATTTACAGAGCACGGATACGCCGGATGTATCCGCCGGGATTCCCGCTGTAGGGTCTGCGGGCGATCCGCCGGAAGGGATACCCGGACAGGCGCTGCAGCAGCCTGCCGCGGGCGCGGGGGACCCCGGCGCCATGCCGCCGGGAGGCATGCCTGCCGGACATGAGCCCCCGCCACCGGGAATGCGTCCCTCGCTGCTGGACGGGATGGTGGATTATCTGGACACGGTGGAGATCATTTCCAGGGAGGATGCGGAAAACGAATTTGTCCTGAATGACGATGCCCTTGCCTTTGACTTAAAGCTGATCCTGCTGCTGTTCTCCACGGCCTTTCCGCTGGTCACGCTGGCGAATTATTTTATCCAGCGGCGGATTGCGATGCCCATTGTCCTGCTGGCGGACAAGGCCAATGATTTCGCCATGGGAAACGAGGAGGAAAGAGCCTCTACCGCCAGGGAGCTGGACGAGCTCCCGATGAAAAAGCGCCGCGATGAGATCGGAATTCTCCAGCGCTCCATCCGCTCCACCTTCCGCGAGATCAATGAATATGTGGAAAAGCTCAGGGAGGAGCAGCGGCTGAAGGAGGATCTGGAGGTGGCCAGAAGGGCAAACGAGGCGAAAAGCTCGTTTCTCTCGAATATGTCTCATGAGATCCGGACGCCGATCAACGCCGTGCTGGGGCTTGATGAGATGATCCTCAGGGAGAGCACCGATCCCCGGACCCTGGCCTATGCCACGGATATCAAAAACTCCGGCAAATCCCTCTTGAGCCTGGTGAACGACATCCTGGATTTTTCCAAGATCGAGGCCGGCAAGCTGGAGATTTTGCCCGTGGAATATGAGCTGAGCTCCGTGATCAACGATCTTGTGAACATGATCCGGATCAAGGCGGAGGAAAAAGGGCTGGAGCTGAAGATCGAGGTGGACCCGGCGCTGCCCCATCTGCTTTACGGCGATGAGGTGCGATTAAAGCAGTGCGTGCTGAACATTCTGACCAATGCGGTCAAATATACGGAGAAGGGCTCGGTGACGCTGCGCGTCGGCTTTGCGCGGCTTTCTGACGAGGAGATCTCCTTATCGTATCAGGTTGCGGACACAGGCATCGGGATCAGGGAGGAGGATCTGGTAAAGCTCTATTCCCCCTTTGAGCGGATCGAGGAGGTGCGCAACCGCACGATCGAGGGCACGGGCCTCGGCATGAGCATCGTGAAGAATCTCCTTGCCATGATGGGAACGCAGCTGAATGTGAAGAGCGTGTATGGTGAGGGCTCCGATTTTTCCTTCGCGGTGACCCAGCGCGTGATCAAATGGGAAGCGATCGGTAATTTCGCCGAGACCTACCGGCGCACCGCGGGGAAGGCGGGTGTTTACCACGAAAAACTGAAGGCGCCCGATGCGCTGATCCTGATCACGGATGATACGCCGATGAACCTGACCGTGGCAAAGGGGCTCCTAAAGCGGACGGAGATCAGAGTGGACACGGCCGTTTCCGGTGAGGAGACGCTGGAAAAAATAAAGGAAACACATTACGACGCGATCTTTATCGACCACAGGATGCCGAAGATGGACGGGATCGAGACGCTCCACGCGATGGAGGGGCTGCCCGGCAGCCTGAACCGGGATACGCCCTGCATCGCGCTGACGGCCAACGCCGTGTCCGGGGCGAGGGAGATGTATCTGGAGGCCGGGTTCGCGGATTATCTCAGCAAGCCCATCGACGGGGAAAAGCTGGAAACCATGCTGATCCGGTATCTGCCGGCGGAGAAGGTGCAGCTTACGCCGGCGGAGGGCGGGCAGGGAGAAGCTGCCGCGAAGGCTGGCGGGCAGGATGCCGCAGCGCCGCCCGGCCGGCAGGGCGCAGAAGCCGAAGGCGATCCCGGGCAGCAGGGCGCAAAGCCCGAAGCTGCCCTCGGCCAGCCAGCCCCCGTGCAGGAAGGAGCCTCCAGGAAGCAGGGCGCAAAGCTCGAAGGTGCTTCCGGCCTGTCTGCCAACGGGCAGGGAGAAGATTCCTGGCAGCAGGGCGCAGAAGCCGAAGGCGATCCCGGGCAGCAGGCCTGGTACCCCGGCCTCGATCACGCGGCAGGCCTTGCAAATTGCATGACGGAGGAGATCCTGGAGGCAGCCATTCAGGATTTCCGGGATTCCCTCGCCGAAAAGCCGGCGCTGATCGAAAAGCTTCTGGAAAACGGGGATATCCGCGGCTATGTGACCGAGGTGCATGCGCTGAAGAGCTCGGCCAGACTGATCGGGGCGTCGGAGCTCTCCAAAATGGCCGAGGAGCTGGAGCTGGCAGGGGATGCGGGCAAAGAGGAGCTCCTGAAGGAAAAGACGCCGGCCCTGCTGGAATTATACCTGAGCTACCGGGAAAAGCTGGCGCTTCCGGGAGCGGATGCCGCATCGGCAGGCGGAGCGCCGGAGGCAGGGCAGGAAGCTTTGCCGGAGCTCCCCCCGGAGCAGCTTGAGGAGGCGTATACGGGGATCCGGGAATTTGCGGATGCCTTCGATTTTGATTCCGCCCTCGGAATCCTGGATATGCTGGCGGACTATGCGCTGCCGGAAGAAGAAAGGGCAAGGGAAGAGACGCTTCGCCGGGCGCTTCGCGCCGGGGACAGGGCGGAGGCGCTGAGGCTGCTGGAAGAAGGAACTGTCACGAAATAACCTGACCGGTTTTTGCCGAAAGAACCATATATCGCAGTTCCTAAGCGAATGACCCGTTCGCATTTGCGGTTTGATGCAATGGTGATAACTTTGTTTCAGAAAGGGAAAAACATGAAAAAACTGACCCTGATCGGCGAGACCTCCGGCTTCATGGTAAATTCCGTGAAAAACGGGCTGACCAAAGCGGGATATGAAGTGATCTCCGTTTCGCCGGAGCTGACAGCCATCAGCCGCCTGCCGGAGAAGACCGGGATCCTGCTGATCTATCTGGACGGGAAAATGCTTTCCGGCGAGGAGCTTTTCGTCTATATCCGGGACGACGCGGTGGAAAACCACAGGCGTGTTTTCCTGATCGGCAGCAGGGAGGAGCTGGAGGAGGCGCGTAAGAAGATGCCGGGGATCGTCAATCTCCGGGATTTTGAGCGCCCCTTCAATCTGCAGAGCGTCCTGGAAGCGCTGGAACGGGAGTTTGAAGAGGAAAAGAAGGCGCTGGAGCGAAAGAAGATCCTGATCGTGGACGATAATCCGACGATGCTGCAGTCCTTCAAGCGCATGCTGGAGTCGAAATACAGGGTGTTTATCGCGAATTCCGGGATCAATGCGTTCACTTTTCTGGGGAAAACACCGGTGGACCTGATCCTGCTGGATTATGAGATGCCCGTGGCCAACGGCCCGCAGGTGCTGGAGATGATCCGCTCCGAGCCGTCCATGGCGCATATTCCGGTGATGTTTCTGACGGCGAAGAGCGACCGGGGCAGCGTGATGAGCGTGATCAGCCTGAAGCCGGAAAAATATCTTTTAAAAACGATGCCCCCGGCCGAGCTGATCCGGAATATTGATGAGTTCTTTGAGGCTCCCCGTCATCCTTGAAAATGCTCCGACTCGGTTTTTCACTGCGATAAATCGCGTGCAAGCCGTTGTTCTGCGGCAGCCGCACAGGCGGAAAATGCTTCGGATCTGACGGGGCGCTATCCCGTCACGCGTAGATCCGCTTTTTCAGGCGCTCCTGGAATTCCTGACGCGGGAGGGGCCTGTCGAAGAAATAGCCCTGAATGATGTTGCAGTGCAGATCCCGGACACGGCCCACCTGCGCCTCTGTTTCCACGCCCTCAGCCACGATATCCGTGTGCAGCCTGGTCAGCATGCCGGCAATGGATTCCACCACGATCGCGTCCTTGGTGTCGCCGTTTCCCAGGGTGTCCACAAAAGCCTTGTCCAGCTTCACCACATCAAAGTCCAGATTGGTAAACATCGAAAGGGACGAATATCCCGTTCCGAAATCATCCATGGATACGCTCACGCCCCGCGCGTGCATTTTGTCCGTGAAGGCGGAGAGAGCTGCGAAATCCTCGTAAAAGGAGGTTTCCGTGACCTCGATCTCGATGTATTTTCCTTCGATCCCGTATTTGTCCAGGATATCCAGCGTATCCTCGGCCAGGGTCTTCTCCAGGAAATCCCTGCGGCTGTAGTTCACGGAGATGCGCACCGGATCAATACCCATGTCGATCCAATCCCGCAGATCCCTGCATACGCACTCCAGCATATATTGATCCACCCGTGTGATCAGGGAATCATTTTCCAGATAGGGGATAAATTCTCCGGGGGAAACAGGCTTGCCATCCCGGATCCAGCGGACCAGCGCTTCGGCGCCGATCAGTTTTTTTTCACTCACATGAACCTTGGGCTGATAGTAGGGCACGACCTCGCCCCGCTCCATCGCTTCAGGGAAAACGGCCGTGACCCATCGCTGGCGCATGGCCCTCTCCTGCATTTCCTTCCGGAAGACCACCACATCCTGTGCGCTGCGCCTTGCGATCTCAAAGGCAATGCCGGCGTTCTGCATGATCGAGGAGATAGTGTCCCCCTTCTCACAGTGATAGATCCCCATGCGGCTTTCGAGGTGCACCTCAACGGGGTTTCCCTTTTCGCTCCTGGCCTTACAACGGATATTCTCCAGCTTTTTTCTGAGCCGGGCAAACCTTTCCTTGCGGATCAGGATAAAGAAATTATCCCCGCCCAGCCGCGCCACGCATTCCTTTTCCGGATCGATACAGTGGTAGATCGCGCCGGCAAAATGGATGAGCAGCTTATCCCCTTCCTTTACGCCGAAATTGCGGTTCACGATCTTGAAATTTTTCAGGTTCAGGAAAATAGCAGAAAAATCCTCGGGGGCGTAGCCTCTTTTGAGAAGGGCTTTGCTGCCCTCAATGATCCCGGCATTGTTCATCAGGCCCGTCAGGATATCCAGATATCTGGAGCGGTGAATATGGTTGATCAGCCTTGCGCGGCTGTAGACGATGTAATAAAGCCGTCCCAAGGTGGCGATATCGTTCCACTCCGTTTCGGTCCATTGATGGCCCCTTACCGGGTAAACGCGCACGATGCCCGTTCCCATCAGGCCCTCATCGAAGGTCAGCTCCCTGGCTTCGGCGTCGGGAGCTGCATCCTCATCGTAGACCGTTTCCAGATGGGCTTCACCGCCGTCCAGCTCATAAACATTGGGCTTTAACCGGATATCGATCACGATCCTGGCCACGAAAAAACGCTTTGCCAGCGGGCGGAGAGACTCCCGGCTGGCGGCATAGATCGGATAGAATCCATCCGCTTTAAGGTCAATGGAATTGATCAGGCAGTTCAGCTCGTCTTCCTGAAATTCGCGGTCCTTATAATCTTCCATGATGCTGCGTTATCCTCCGTGACAGGTCTGCGATGAACAGGGACATTTTATGTGCGCGTGCGCTGCGCGGTTTTTTCCAGAAGCTCCACGATGATGCTCACGGCATCCGTATGAGCGCTGTTTTCCATGCATCGGATGTAGTTTTCCCTGTCCGCATAGACCTCGTTCACCTTCTGCGCGAGGGCGAGGGGGGTGAGGTCGTCTTCATCGATGACAAGGGAAAAGCCCTGGGCCGCAAAGGATGCGGCGTTTAAAAGCTGGTCGCCCCGGGATGCGTTTTTCGGCAGGGGGATCAGGACATTGGGCTTTTTTAATGCCAGCAGCTCGCAGATCGCGTTTGCCCCGGCTCTGGAGATCACGATATCCGCCAGCGCGAACACATCCTTCAGCTCACTCTTTAAGTATTCAAACTGACGATACCCTTCCGTGCGCAGCAGGAGGTTATCGATCTTGTCCTTTCCGGTGATATGGATCACCTGAAAATCCGAAAGCAGCCGGGGCAGGGCGGAGCGCACCACGCGGTTCACCGAGGCCGCGCCGAGGGAACCGCCGATCACAAGGAGCACGGGCTTATCCGGTGTAAACCCGCACAGCGCAAGGGCCTTTTCCCTGCTTCCCGAGAGCAGCTCGGCCCGGATCGGGGTGCCCGTCAGAATGGCCTTTCCCGGGGGCAGCTTTTCCAGTGTTTCCGGAAAGTTGCAGCAGATCTTATCCGCCTTCGGGATGCTGAGCCTGTTTGCCAGGCCGGGCGTCATATCCGATTCGTGCAGGATGCAGGGGATCTTCAGCTTTGCCGCGGCCCTGACCACCGGCACGGACACATACCCGCCCTTGGAAAAGATCACATCCGGCTTCAGCGCGGAAAGCAGATCTTTGGCTTCCCGATAGCCTTTGATCACCTTGAAGGGATCCGTGAAATTCTGGGGGTCGAAATAGCGTCTCAGTTTGCCGGAGGAGATCCCGTAATAGGGAATGTCGAAATCTGCGATCAGGCGTTTTTCAATGCCTTCATAGGAGCCGATATAGGAGATATCAAAGCCCTTCGCTCTCAGCGGAGGGATCAGTGCGATATTCGGGGTCACATGCCCCGCGGAGCCTCCTCCCGTCAGCACGACAGAAGGTGATCTCATGGGATTTTCAGCCATCAGTCTTTCCTTATTCTGATTTGATACGCGGATTCTACCATAAAAAAAAAGCCTTGGAAAGGGTTTTTCAGCGGTTTTTTCTGTGCTACACTGAATTCGCAGAAGTGATAACAGAGCATGGAGGGAGATACAATGAGTATTACATTTGATTGTTCCAGAGCGGCTGGCTTTATCCGGGACGAGGAGCTCTCCGGGATCAGGGAGCAGGCGCTGCTGGCGGCAAAAATACTGACGGAAAAAAGCGGGCAGGGCAATGCCTTTCTGGGGTGGCTGGATCTGCCGGTTGATCATGACAAAGAGGAGTTTTCACGCATCCTTTCCGCGGCGGAAAAGATCCGGAAGGAATCCGAGGTCCTCGTGGTCGTGGGGATCGGCGGCTCTTACCTGGGGGCCAGGGCGGCGATCGAATGTCTGGGCCACAGCTTCGGCAATGCCGCGCCGAAGGAATTAAGAGGAGGCGCTCCCGAGATTTATTTCGCCGGAAATTCCATCAGCTCCGCTTATCTGGCGGACCTTTTGGAGGTCATCGGGGAGAGGGATTTCTCCGTGAATGTGATCTCAAAATCCGGAACGACTACGGAACCCGCCATCGCTTTCCGGGTACTGAAGAAAAAGCTGGAGGAGAAATACGGGAAAAAGGGCGCTGCGGAGCGGATCTACGCGACCACGGACAAAAAGAAGGGCGCCTTGAAGCAGCTGGCGGACGCCGAGGGCTATGTCTGCTTCGTGGTGCCCGATGATGTGGGCGGGCGCTTTTCCGTGCTCACGGCAGTAGGCCTTCTGCCGATCGCCGCCTCCGGCGCGGATATCACCGCGCTGATGGAGGGCGCCGCGGAGGGCAGGAAAAAGGCGCTGGAGACGCCCTTTGAGGAAAACGGAGCCCTGCGCTATGCCGCGATCAGAAATATCCTTGCGAGAAAGGGTAAGGCCGTGGAGGTGCTGGCAAATTATGAGCCTTCGCTGCATTATGTGTCCGAATGGTGGAAACAGCTCTACGGCGAGAGCGAGGGGAAGGATAAGAAGGGGATCTTTCCGGCCTCCGTGGATCTGACCACGGATCTGCATTCCATGGGCCAGTTTATCCAGGACGGCGCGAGGATCATGTTCGAGACCGTGCTGGATGTGGAAAAGCCGAAAAAGCAGATCACGATCGAGGCGGAGCCGGAGGATCTGGACGGGCTGAATTATCTGGCCGGAAAGACGATGGATTTCGTGAATCACTCCGCGATGAACGGGACGATCCTGGCACATACGGACGGGCAGGTGCCCAATCTGGTGATCCGGATCGGCGAAATGAACGAAAGAAATCTGGGCGAGCTGTTTTATTTCTTCGAGTTCGCCTGCGGCGTCAGCGGTTATCTTTCCGGGGTAAACCCCTTTGACCAGCCGGGCGTGGAGAGCTATAAGAAGAATATGTTTGCGCTGCTGGGAAAGCCCGGATATGAGGAGGCAAGAGAAGAGCTGATGAAACGGTTATGACCCGCTGCCGCCCGAATGCGCAGAGGAAAAAGGCGCTTTGCGCCGCGCATTCGGCGGCCCCGGCCGCAAGCGGCCGGCGAAAGGATCAGCTTGCAGCGGATCAGGGCCTCCTGAATCAAAACGGCTTCCGGTGCCGCCTGCGGCTGTCCAGCCGGCTTTTCCAGATGTCTCTGCGCCGGGTAAAGGCGTATGATTTGGTGAATTCTCCCAGCGAGCCGATGAGGACGGCAAAGATGAGGATTCCCAGAAGGATCAGGATAAGGATCCGTACATTGATGAACAGGGAATCATTCTGCAGAAGGTCGGTCGACGCAGGGGAATAGGTCAGGGTGGCGCTTCCAAGGGTAAGGCCGTCGAAGCTGTAGGAAAGCCTGGCGAAAGCGCCCTCCTCCTTCACTACGCTGAGATCCGCCTGAAGCTCTGCGGGATCCAGGGTTCTGGGCAGCAGGATCAACGCTCCGGGCTCCGTGTCAAAGCTGCCGAAGGCATGCCCGGCAAGATCCGGGCCGGAGCGCAGAAATTCCGGGCGGACCGGACCGAAATCCCCGGCCTGGCCCGTGGGGGGGATCAGGCTGAAGCTTTCAAAGCCGTATTTTAAGAGGAGGGCGGAGTCCGTGAACTGCTTCGGGCTTTCCTCCCGCATGACCACCGCCACCAGGCGCATGCCGTCCCGTTCGGCCCCGGTGACCAGTGTCTGGCCGGCAAGTGAGGTATAGCCGGTCTTTCCGCCGATGATCCCGTCAAAGGGGAGATCGCCGTTGATCAGCTGGTGTTTGTTTCTCAGCCAGAAATCATCCTTCTGCGTGGGAGTGGGGGTGAAATGATAAGAGGGGGTATTGCCGATCCCCCGGAGATATTCGTTTTCGAAAAAAGCGGCTCCGATCAGCGCCAGGTCATGGGCTGAGGTATAGTGGGCATCTTCATGATAGCCGTTCGTATTCGCGAAATGGGAATCCGTGCAGCCCAGGGAAGCGGCCTTTTCATTCATTTTTTCCACAAAGGCGGAGATGCTTCCGCAGCAGTATTCCGCGATGGCGTTGGAGCATTCGTTTGCGCTGCCCACAAGGATCCCGTAAAAGCACTCCTCCACGGTGAGCTGCTCCCCGGGATCAATGCCGATCTCGGAGCCATCCTTTGGAACGGAGAGCACCGCGGTCTCGGAAAAGTAAACCATGTCCTTTAAGTCCGTGACATAATCCATGGCCAGCAGGCAGGTCAGCAGCTTCGTTGTGCTGGCGGGATACAGCTTTTCGTGGGAGCTTTTGCCGTAGAGCTCGATGCCGGAGGAGCATTCCAGAAGGCTTGCCCCTTCCGCGGACACCCGCGGGCCTCTGGGCCAGCGCGCAAAGGGAAGCAGCTGCCCCGTCTCGGGGATGAGCAGCGTATTATCGGAGGATCCGTTATCTTCCGGAGAA
>CAMOOZ010000274.1 GCA_946621895.1 uncultured Lachnospiraceae bacterium
AAAACTGCTCATCCTCGAGGCAGATCAGATCGGCCTTCACCTTGCCTGATTCCTTTTCGTAGATGCGCAGAATTTTCTTATCCCCCGGATTGGTGACCTTCTCCGTGTTCTCGGAAAGCTTGATCTTCGGAATGTATTTTCCGTCCTCCCCGCGGATCGCGGCCAGCTTATAGACGCCGCCGAAGCTGGGCCAGTCCTTTGAGGTGATCAGATGCGTGCCCACGCCCCAGGAGTCGATGGCCGCGCCCTGGGCGCGAAGGGAGGAGATCAGGTTCTCGTCCAGGTCATTGGAGGCCGTGATCACGGCATCAGGGAAACCGGCTTCGTCCAGCATCTTCCGGGCCTTTTTGGAGAGGTAGGCCAGGTCCCCGGAATCCAGACGGATGCCGTAGAAGGAGGATTTCACCCCTTCCTCCCGCATTTCCTTAAACACCCGGATGGCATTGGGAACACCGGATTTTAAGGTGTCATAGGTGTCCGCGATCAGAATGCAGGCATTGGGATAAAGCTTCGCATAGCTCTTAAACGCGGTGTATTCATCATCAAAACTCATCACCCAGCTGTGGGCGTTTGTTCCCTTTACGGGCACATTGAAAAGCTTTCCGCAGAGCACATTGCTGGTGCCCGTGGCGCCGCCGATCATCGCCGCCCTTGCACCGAGCACCCCGGCGTCCGGGCCCTGGGCCCTGCGCAAACCGAATTCCATGATGCCGGCGTCTCCCGCCGCATGGCAGATGCGGGAGGTTTTCGTGGCGATAAGGCTCTGATGGTTGATGATGTTTAAGATGGCTGTTTCGATCAGCTGGGCCTCCATGATGGGGGCCTTCACCTTCACCATGGGCTCCCTGGGAAACATCACCGTTCCCTCGGGGATCGCTTCGATGGAGCCCGTGAACCGGAAGGCTTCCAGATACTCCAGGAAGTCACTGTCGAAAATGCCGAGGCTGTTCAGATAATCGAGATCGCTTTTGTCAAAATGCAGGTTCTCGATATATTCGGCCATCTGCTCAAGCCCGGCGCAGATCGCGTAGCCGCCGCCCAGCGGGTTTGCGCGGTAAAAGGCGTCAAAAACCACGGGAACATTCGCGTTCTCATTTTTGTAGTAGCCCTGCATCATTGTGAGCTCGTAAAGATCGGTCAGAAGGGTCTGGTTATCTGATTTCATTTTTTTCTCCATTCTTCGGGTTTTACTCCTCCTCAGCAGGCCGCCTGAGCCGTCTTGTCCCCGCAATAAAGCCCTCCTTCCAGATCCGCGGATGGAGGAGGATCAGCAGCGGGAAAAGCTCGAGCCTGCCGGCCAGCATGTCAAACATCAGCACGAATTTGCTCAATATGCTCATGTGGGCGAAATTAGCGGAGGGGCCCACCAGCTCAAGGCCGGGGCCGATATTATTGATCGTGGCAGCCACCGCCGTAAAGGTGGTCACGAGGTCTTTTCCCTCAAGACTCACCAGAAAGGTGGAGCTGACGAAGATCACGAGGAAGGTGATGATGTAAACATTCGTGGACCGCATCACCTCGTGGTCCACGGGCTTTTTGTCCATCTGGATCTTGAAGATGCTCTTGGGATGGATAAAGGAGAGCAACTCCTTGCGGATCGTTTTGAAAAGCAGGATAAACCGGGACACTTTGATGCCGCCCCCCGTGCTGCCGGCGCAGGCGCCCACAAACATTAAGATCACAAGGATCAGCTTCGAGGTGGTGGGCCAGAGATTGAAGTCCACGGTGGAAAAGCCGGTGGTGGTGATGATGGAGCCCACCTGAAAGGCCGCCGCGGTGAGCGCGGAGAAGAAATCGCCGAAAAGATGCAGGATGTTTATCGTGATCAGCGCGATGGAGCCCAGGATCACGCCGAAGTACCAGCGCACCTCCTCCATCTGAAAGGCCTTTTTCGCCTGATGGAAGAGGGCGAAATAATAAGCGTTGAAGTTCACGCCGAAAAGGATCATGAAGATCGTGAGCACCCACTGGACCGCCATCGAATAGTCCGCGCAGGAGGAATTTAAGACGCCGAAGCCGCCTGTCCCGGCCGTGCCGAAGGCCAGGCAGATCGCGTCAAACCAGGGCATCTGCAGGCAGAGCAAAATCAGGAATTCCAGCACCGTGAGCCCGAAATAGATCACATAAAGGATCCTTGCGGTAAGCCTGAGCCTTGGCACAAGCTTGCCTACCGAAGGCCCGGGAGACTCCGCCCGCATCAGATTGATGTTGGAGCCGCCGGATAAGGGGACGATGGCCAGCAGGAAAACGAGCACGCCCATTCCCCCGTTCCAGTGGGTGAAGGAGCGCCAGAAAAGGGAACCCCGGGACAGGGCCTCCACATCTGTCAGGATGCTGGCCCCGGTGGTCGTAAAGCCGGAGATCACCTCAAACAAGGCGTCGTAATAATGCGGGATCTCACCGGTGATCCATAAAGGCAGCGCCCCCAGCACGGAGAGCACGATCCACGAGAGCGCCGTGGTGATGCAGCCCTCCTTTAAATAGAACACGGTGTTTCCCGGTTTTTTTAAGGATAAGAGAAGCCCCAGAAGCAGGCAGCCCGCCCCGCAGGCCAGAAAGACCACGCTGCAGGCCTCACGATAGAAAAGGGCCACGGCGGCCGGGGCGAAAAGGAGCGCCCCCTCGATCATGACCACCTTGCCCAGAAGAAAGCGAATGATACTGATATTCATGCCAGAATGTCCCTGATATTGTCCATGCCCTCTTCCGTGGTCACGACGATGACCCCGTCGCCGGTGAGGATCATGTCCTGCCCGGTGGGGATCAGCACCTTGCCCTCTCTGAGAATGCAGGCCACCAGCAGGTGCTTCTTAAGATTCAATTCTTTCAGCGGCTTGCCCGTGACCTCGGATTCGGCGGACACATTAAACTCGATGGCCTCCGCCCGATGGTCGAAGAGATGGTAAAGCGTCTCCACATTGGAGCCGATGGCACCTTTTTTCCCGCGGACATAGGTAAGAATGGCCTCTGAGGCCAGGAATTTCGGGTAAACGAGGCTGCCCAGATCCAGCTTTTCCAGCACATCCGTGAAGGTGATGCGGTTGATCTTCGTGATCAGCTTGGCCTCGGAGACCTCACGGGCGTACAGCGTAAGGATCACATTTTCCTCGTCGATCCCGGTTAACGGAATAAAGGCCTCGCACTCCCTGATCCCGGCCTCCTTTAAAAGCTCCTCATCGGTGCCGTCGCCGTTGATCACCACAGCCTTCGGCAGCAAAACGGAAAGCTCCTCACAGCGGGCCTTATCCCGCTCGATGATCCTCGCGGCGATGCCCATGTCCGCAAGTATTTTCCCAAGATAATAGGCGGACTTTCCGCCGCCCACGATCAATGCGTTCTTCACATGGTTCACGGGAAAACCCGTGTCCTGCAGAAACTTTCTGGCCCCCGTTCTGGTGGAAACGAAGCTCACCTGGTCCCCGGCCTTTAAGACGAAATTACCGCCGGGGATGTGGACCTCCTTTCCACGCTCCACGGCACAGATCACGACATTGGAGAGATCCGTGTGCTTTGCCAGGGAAATGATGGATTTGTCGGCGAGAATACTGTTTTCCGGGATACGGAAATTGATGATCTGCGCCATGTTGTGCGCGAAGGCGCTGACGCCTAAGGCTGCCGGCAGATAAAGAATGCGGGAGATTTCCTGCGCCGCCATCCATTCCGGATTGATCACCATGGCAAGCCCGAGCTTTTCCCGCAGATAAACGATTTCTTCGCTGTAGTCCGGGGTGCGGACCCTTGCCACCACGGCACAGTCGCCCACGCGCCTGGCCACGGTGCAGCAGAGGAGGTTTAATTCGTCGGAATCCGTTACGGCGATGAAAAGATCGGCATCTTCAATGCCGGCCTCCATCTGGATGGAGTAGGTGGCGCCGTTTCCGGCCACGCCCATCACATCGTAGAGCGAGCTGATCTCCTGGACAAGAGCCGCATCCTGATCAATGACGGTGATATCATGTCCCTCCCTGATCAGCTGGGAAACAAGGGTCGTCCCCACCTTTCCGCAGCCCGCGATGATGATCTTTAATCCCGGTTTTTTATCCTTTAATAGAGGCATGATGCTTCTCCTGAAAACACGCACCCCCTGCGCTGAGAAAAACGCGTAAGCGTAAAGACACTTCGTGTCTTTGTGAATGGGGTGCTGAACAGATACAGACCATGATCAGGTTATTTTGTGGCAGTTCCTTACGATTATATGCTTATTCCGGTAGTGATTCAAGCCTTTCCGGTGAACGGCGAAAGTGCGATAATGATGCGGAGGATTTTGCAATGGCAATAAAGCATCAGACGGTGACCCATCCCTTCCCGCCCTTTTTCCGGGAAGACTCACGCATATTGATCCTGGGAAGCTTCCCCTCTGTCCGTTCCAGGGAGGAAGGGTTCTTTTACGGCCACCCGAACAATCGATTCTGGAAGGTGATCGCGGGCGTGTTTGAGGAGGATGCGCCGAACACAATTCCGGAAAAAGAGGCGCTGCTGATCAGGCATCGGATCGCCCTTTGGGATGTGGTTTTTCAATGTGATATCCATGCCTCGTCGGACGCCAGCATCAGGAATGTGGTGCCTGCCGATCTGAGCGCCATTCTGGAGCATGCCCGGATCCTGCGGATATTCTGCAACGGAAGGACCTCGGAAAAGCTTTTCCGAAAATATCAGGAGGAGAAATGCGGGCAACAGGCATTTATGCTCCCCTCCACCAGCCCGGCCAATGCCGCATGGTCGTTGGAACGGCTGATCGGGACATGGAGGATCATCAGATATTCACAATATCCGGCAGGACCGGGTATTTTGCAGGAATAAAAGCCGATTTCAGGTGTTTTTACCCTCCAGCTTCAGTATCCTGCTCCGCAGTTTTGCAATGATGCTGTCCTTCTCTGCGATAGTGTTTTCTTTCTGTTTAATAACGCTGTCCTTCTCTGCGATAGTGTTTTCTTTCTGCGTAATAACGCTGTCCTTTTCTGCAAGAGCGGTATTTTGCTGTGCGACGACATTGCTCATTTCCGAGAGAGCGCTGTCCTTCTTCGCAATAACACTATCTTTCTCGGCAATGACCTTGTCCTTTTCCTCCCGGATTTCATCCTGGGCATCCTGTATCAGAATCTGTTCCCGTTCATGTGCCCACAT
>CAMOOZ010000275.1 GCA_946621895.1 uncultured Lachnospiraceae bacterium
CCAGCTCCGCCGGCACATAATACGGATCGATCTCCAGGATCGTATAGGCGCCCTTCTTTTTCGCCTTCAGGATCTCCAGCGCCTTCGGCGAATAGCCCGGGGCGATGACCCCGTCCGACACCTCCGGCTTGATGACCAGCGCCGTTTCCTCATCGCAGGGCTCCGAAAGGGAGATAAAATCGCCGAAGGAGCTCATCCTGTCCGCGCCTCTCGCCCTCACATAGGCGCAGGCCAGCGGCGAAAGCACCTTTCCCTCGCTCCAGGTGCTCTTCAGCTCGCGCTCGGACAGCGGGATGCCCACAGCGGCCCCCGCCGGGGACACATGCTTAAAGGAAGCGGCGGCAGGCTGATGCAGCGCCTCCTTCAATTCACTGACCAGCTGGAAACCGTTCAGGGCATCCAGCAGATTGATATAACCCGGTTTCCCGTTTAAGACCTTAAGCGGCAGCTCTCCCTCCTCCATGAATACCCTTGCAGGCTTCTGATTCGGATTGCAGCCGTATTTTAATTCCATCTCTTTCACCGCGTATCTCCTTTTCTGTTGAGAAACAACAAAGATACCGCAAACGCTTCAGCCGCTTTCACCTTTGCTGCAGCGTCTGCGAATAGGCTCACTGATGAATGTTTTTTATCCTTGTCTCGTATTCCCCGCTTTTCAGATCGATATAGCGGACAAACAGGGAAATTTTATTCTCCGGATGCTGGGAAAGCCAGACCGTTTCGGTGAGCTCGTCGATCCCGATATCCTCCAGGGAAAACTCCTCCGGCTCGCCGGCAAAGGAGGGAAGGGGGCTGCCGTCCCCCTGATAGGTATGAATAAAGCGGCCCCTGCCGGGAAGCGGCTTTTCATAATGAAAGCTCTGCCGCAGCACTCCCGCAGGATCCCCGCCATCGGATTTGATGATCGAAAGCCTGTATTCCGGGGAAGCGCCCGTCTTGAACACGCCGGAGATCCTGGGCGTATAATTCGGCGCATCCGGCTCAAAGGTCCGGGAAAGCAGGCTCTCCTCCATCCCGATCCCCTTTTTCAGGCCTTCCAGGATCGTGTCCGTCTGATCCCCGTTTGTCACGATGGTATGCTCGCCGAAGACGCGCACCGGCGAATAGATGATCAGGCTCGGGTCCTTCAGCTTCGCGGGATCAAATGCCTCCGTGCGGATCCCTTCCCCGTCGGGCACAAAGATGCGGTTGCGGCTGTTTTCGCTGCGCCCCATGATAAAGTAAACAAGCACGCCAAATCGCGCGTCCGGCGTGATCCCCATTGCGATCCCCCTGCCGGGATAGGGGTTTGGGGTAAGGTAATCGGTAAGTTTTTTCATTCTTATGTTATTCCTCCGGGCTGTAGTTCGGCGCTTCCTTCGTGATGTGGATATCGTGCGGGTGCCTTTCCTTTAAGGAGGCCGCGGAGATCTTGACGAATCTCCCCTGCTCCTTCAACGACGCGATATCCGGCGTGCCGCAGTAGCCCATGCCGGACTTTAAGCCGCCCATCAGCTGGAAGACCGTGTCCTCCACCGTGCCCTTATAGGGCACGCGGCCCTCCACGCCCTCCGGCACCAGCTTTTTCGCCTCAGACTGGAAATACCTGTCCTTACTGCCGTTTTCCATCGCCGCGATGGAGCCCATGCCGCGATAGACCTTGAATTTTCTGCCCTGATAGATCTCAAAATCACCGGGGGATTCATCGCAGCCCGCGAAGATGCTGCCCATCATGCAGACATCCCCTCCGGCGGCGATCGCCTTGGTCATGTCCCCGGAATACTTGATCCCGCCGTCGGCGATAATGGGGATCCCGTAGCTTTCCGCGACCTCATAGCAGTCCATGATCGCCGAAATCTGCGGCACGCCGATGCCCGCCACGACCCGTGTCGTGCAGATGGAGCCGGGCCCGATGCCCACCTTGACGCAGTCCGCGCCCGCCTCGATCAGCGCCTCCGTGGCCTCACCCGTGGCCACATTCCCGGCGATGACCTCCAGCTTCGGAAATGCTTCCTTCACTCTTTTCAGGCAGTCCAGCACATTCTTCGAATGGCCGTGCGCCGAATCCAGCACCACCACATCCACCTTGGCCTTGACCAGCGCCTCCACGCGCTCCAGGATGTCCTTCGTGATGCCCACGCCCGCGCCGCAAAGAAGCCTGCCCTGGGCATCCTTCGCGGCCAGCGGATATTTGATCGTTTTTTCGATGTCCTTTATCGTGATCAGCCCCACCAGATTATAATTCTCATCCACGATGGGGAGCTTTTCCTTTCTGGCCCTTGCCAGCACATTCTTCGCGTCCTCCAGCGTGATCCCTTCTCTGGCTGTGATCAGATTTTCCGAGGTCATGGATTCCCTGATCTTTTTGGAGAAGTCCGTCTCAAATTTCAGGTCTCTGTTCGTGATGATCCCGACGAGCCTTCTGCCTTCGGTCACGGGCACGCCCGAGATCCTGAACTTGCCCATCAGCTCATCCGCGTCCTTTAAGGTATGCTCCGGCGTCAGGGAAAAAGGATCCGTGATCACGCCGTTCTCCGACCGTTTTACCTTGTCCACTTCCTCGGCCTGGGCCTCAATGCTCATGTTCTTGTGGATGATCCCGATACCGCCCTGTCTGGCCATCGCGATGGCCATGCGGTGCTCGGTAACAGTGTCCATTCCGGCGCTCATCATGGGGATGTTCAGGCGGATGTTTTTCGTCAGATTCGTCTCCACATTGACCTGATCCGGAGTGACTTCTGAATAGCCTGGTACCAGCAAAACGTCGTCGAAGGTGATCCCTTCTCCTATGATCCTGCCCATGCATTCTCCTCCTTTGATTTTTCGGCGTTTGATATAGATATGTTCCCTCTGAAAGATGTGCTACCCATTGTATCGGATTGAGAAGAATTGCGCAACCACATTATTTGATATCTGTTCAGCATCCCCGCAAAATGGATCAAATTTGATCGGAGAGCTCGCTCACCAGGCAAATTTGATCCATTTTACGGGGGCGGCCAAGGCGCGAAGCGCCTCTGCCGGTCACATGAGCAAACCGCGGAGCGGTTTGTGAATGGGGTGCTGAATAGATACATTATTTTTCTCCTTCATTTTTCTCCTCATGACTTACCGTCACAGGCCGCGCATGGCTCCGCTTTGCTCCGCGGCAGTGCCCGGGCGCAAACCGCGTACAGTAAAAAGACACTTCGCGTCTTCGCGAATGCGGTGCCAAACGGTGTGAACAGGAATGATGCGCTTGTGAAGAAACAGCCGAAAGAGAACAATGAGCCCATGTATTTCGACAGTCACGCCCATTACGCCGCGCCCGAATACGCCCCCTTTCTGGAGGCGCTTCTTGCAGGGCTTGCCCGGGCCGGGATCAGCGATATCCTGTTAGTTTCCACGGATCTGCAAAGCGCGGAACGCTCCTGCATGATCGCGGACACATTCTCCCCCCGCGTACCGTCTGCAGCGGAAAACACTGCCGCTGAGCCCAATCAGAATGCCCCCCTGCCGCGCCTGTATCCCGC
>CAMOOZ010000276.1 GCA_946621895.1 uncultured Lachnospiraceae bacterium
CTGAGGAATGGGATGGCTTTACCGTGGAGAGGCTTTACCGTGGAGGGTAGTCCCATATCACCGTTGAAAACCCCCAGCATCTGGAAAAGGGGGCAACGGAGGTCCTGGAAAACGGCCAAAGGCTTACGGGCTCCCTCCTTCCTTTGCTTAAGGAAAACGAGGAGGCTATAGTCCGTGTGATCATGGGCTGATCCCCTCTCCTTGCTTTAAGCTTTGTTGTCCTAAATACAACGCAGCGCTAATAATCGCCGCGGAAATCAGAATAATAATGAACAGGGTTCGTACAGACCGAAAAAAGTACCTTCCAGGGTACTTAACTTTTTCTCACTAATCGTGCATAATAAAATCCGAACGGAATATGTCCCTGTTTTTTGATTTATGGCGGGAAGGAACCGCCCGGCATCCGGAAAGAACAGCTATGAATAGAAACATGATCCTGGAACAACTGGAAAAGCGCTTCAAAGAAGGCAGCCATGAACAGGCGCGGCTCATCAGAAGGGCAGACGGCGCTCCGGAAGAAAAAGTGCTGATCACTCTCCACGAGGGCTTTGGGAAACCGGCCGGTCAGGCAGAGGGCTTATTCTATTTTGAGACTGCGGGAGAACTCACTCTTTTTGTCTGCAGGATCATCCTGGCAGAGGCGCTTTCTCCGGAGGCGCTTGTCCCGGCAGGCCTTAAAGCCGCACTGGCAAACACGGCGCTTTCTTTCGGCGGATTTCTTACGGACCCCGTCTCGGGGAACCTGGAATACCGCTTCAGCGAGCCTCTTCCTGAGGGGCTTGCCGAAGAAGAGCTTCTGGAGACGGCGGACGCCTGCATCGCCCTTGGCCTTTCCCTGGCAGAGCGGTTCGCCGGGGAGCTTCAGGAAGCGGCAGGGGTGTAAAGCCAGACGCACTGCCCTCCGTATTCATTTCATAAGAGTTCCATATACAGCATGAGAGGACACGATGGAGTTTAGATCGATCATTCCCGACGACGAGGTACTGCGGATTACGGCCCCTCCCCATGTTCGGGCGGTTTTTTCGGATGAGCAGGCAGCATTTCTCTGCATCGGCGGCTTTGCGGAACAGAAGCTGGTCTCCTATGCGCTGTTCTCCCATATTGTGGAAAACGGCGGGAGTGAAGTGCGCCTGAATTATCTCTATACCGTCCCCCCCATGCGGGAACGGGGATGCTGCAGTGCACTCCTTCATTATTGTGAAACGCTGCTTTCCGAAAAGCATATCACCGGGATCCTTGCCGAGAATTACCTTCGGCCCGAGCACGCCCCGGACTATCATGATTTCATGACCCACAGAGGATTTATCCCCCTCAATCTTTCCGGAAGGCTCCTGACCTGGTCGGTTGAGGATCTCTGGCGGCCCGGCGCGCTGCAGCTGGTCCTGGAAAACAAAGACAGGCTTCCCCCCGTACTGGGCTTCCGGGAAGCGGGGCAGAAAAAGGTATCTGCTTTTCTGCGCTCCCAGGCAAAAGAGGACGCTTCGGAAAGAGAGGTGGAAAGCCCCTTTTCCCGTTACCTGATGGATCAGGACAAGGTGGATTCCGCGCTGCTGGCGTTTCCCCTTGATCCTGAGAGTCTTTTTCTCTCTGGCGTGCTTTTGGGTGAGGTGGCAAAAAAGCGCAGTCTCTTCCTGGAACTGTTTGCGGACTGCCTGGAGAAAGCGGAGAAAGAAATGCCGCGCCTGAGCCGTCTCTGCTTCAGGCTCGAGGATGAGGCCGCGTATCAGGGGCTGATGAAGGTATTCAATCCTCCGGAGGAGGAGCTGCTTATCCTGGAGCATATGCTCAGGACCTGAAAAGGAATAACTCGTCATTGACGCATCTCAATCGCTTCGATATACGGCGCTTTGGAATAAGGCCTTTTTCGATGCGGAATGCAATCGGGGTAAATCTGAAATTTCACCCCGAAGATATAGTAAGCGAACAAAGCAATTGCGGTTTGAGCTTGCTCAAACCCGCAATTATTCTGCGAGCGACGATATCCAAAACGAATTTATTTAATTCGTTTTGGATACAATGAGAATGAGGTAATGCATGGAAGAATATCAGTATTCCTCCCTGCGCAGGGAGCTGGGACTTAAGCTTACCGATCAGCAGAAGGAAGAAGAAGCGCATCTTCGGGCAATGAAACAGGGGCAGTTTGACTTTTCTGCGCTGGGAAAGGCAAAACGGCCGGGGATCTTTGGCGAGGATGCGCAAAGGGAGCTGGTCCGCACCCAGGAGCTTTCCGGCTTTACCCACCTGGAGGCGCTCCGGGATATGGAGGTGATCAGCTTTTCCCGGGAAGCAGAAGAAGCCATGGCCGGGAGAGAGGGCATGGCGCTTTCCGGGCAGGCAAGACTCATGCGGGATCAGGTGTTAAAGCACCTGAAGCTGGATGCCATCACGAAAAAGCATATCGAGACACAGGAAAAGAGCCTTCATTATGTCGTGAACACCTTTGTTTCCGAAAGGGATAAAAAGGTCTCCGCGCGTCTGGCCGTCCAGATCCTGAAGGATTTCCGGAAAATGAAGGAGCAGCTTGCAAGGGATCCCCTGCTTTCCGGACAGGAAAAGGCCAGGCGGCTTTACAACAGCTTTAAGGCGCTTACCTTCAATATTGAGGTCTATAAGGAGACCTGCGCCATAAAGGTAAAAGAAAAGCGGCGCAGGGAAGGCATCGAGCTTTATCTTAGCCGATTTGAGCGGCTAATAGAATACTTCGAGAAAAAGGATTCCGGACAGGAAACGGATGAAGGCGCCTTTGGGGAGCTCTTAAAGGAAATGCAGCTGGATCAGTCCCCCCTGCAGAAAAAGGTCTTCGGGAAGGAAAAGGACTTCTCTTCTCTGTTGACAAAACGGATCAATTTCCTGGAGGGAACGAAGGAGGAGCCCGGAGACAGGCTGCAGCGAGAGCAGGAAAAACGGGCGCTGGACAAAAACCTTACCCCGGAGCAGCTGCGGGGCGTAAATGCCGCGGACGCCATGCTGATGAGCCTTGGGATAAACGACGAAAAAAGGCTTCCCTTCGTGAACAAAATCCTGGAGCTTTCCGCCAGGGAAAAGCTCTATTTCTATCAGGTCATCGAAAGAAAAGGACGGCTTGCCGCGCCGGGAATGACGGATGCGGCCATCTCCCAGCTGGGCTATATCCCGGATTCCAAACAGATCCTGGACAGGCTCTACCGGATAAATTTCAGGCTCTGGGAGGTGATCACGCCGGATCATTTTCATTTCTGCAGATGGGATATGCTGGAGGCAGCCTTTGCCCAGGTGCGCACTCCCGCGGTAAAGACCTCCATCCGGGAATACGCCGCCCTAGCCTCCAATGCGCAGGATGACGCCTATGCCGAGGTGCTGACCGACGCAAACGCCTTTGCGCGGAAGGAAGAAGACACCGTCCAGTTTGCGGATGAGGACAGGCTCCTGCAGGAATTCAACCAAAAGACCCGGAATGTCTTCACGATGGAGGAACAGCGGGATCGCAGCATGCAGA
>CAMOOZ010000277.1 GCA_946621895.1 uncultured Lachnospiraceae bacterium
CCAGTCAAAATGCCGGAACATATTCTCATAGCGCTCCTCTCCGGTTCCCAGCACCACCACCTGCACATAATCCACGGAAAGCAGCTCGTCCATGATATAGGCGATCAGGTCAAAGCCCTTCTGGTCCGTCAGACGGGACACGATCCCCAGCATCATCATCTTGTCGTTTTCCTCAAGGGAAAGCTCCTTCTGCAGGGCCCGTTTGTTTTTCACCTTTTCCTTGCGGAAATTGTCCACATTATAGCGTCTGACGATGTATTTATCCGTTTCCGGATTGAATTCCTCATAATCGATGCCGTTCACGATGCCGCGCAGATCGTGGCTTCTGGCGCTCAGCAGCTGATCCAGCCCCTCGCCGTAGAATTTCGTCTTAATCTCCTCGGCATAGGTCTCGGAAACGGTGGTCACGGCATCGGCGAACACGATCCCGCCCTTTAAGAGATTCGCGTCCTTATAGTATTCCAGCTTGTCCGCCGTAAAATACCAGTCCGGCAGCCCCGTCACATCCTTCACCGCCTTCACATCCCATTTGCCCTGGAATTTCAGATTGTGGATCGTCATGATGGAGCGGATGCCGTGGAAGAAATCATTCTGCTGGAAACGCTCATGCAGGTAAACGGGCACGAGCCCTGTCTGCCAGTCGTGACAGTGGATGATGTCCGGCTTGAAATCAATGGCCGGCAGCGCGGAGAGCACGGCCTTTGAGAAAAAAGCGAATTTCGTGATCTCGTAGAGGGTATCGTTTCCGTAGGGCTTGTCTCCCCCGAAAAACATCTCATTATCGATGAAATAATAAGTGATCCCTTCCTCCTGTGCTTCCAGGATCCCCACATATTCCTGCTTCCAGTGGAAATCCATGTAGAAGCTCATCTTAAACTGCATCCTGTCCTTCCATTCCTGCTTCATGCAGGTGTATTTGGGCAGGATCACCCGGACATCAAAATAGCGCTTATCCAAAGACTTGGGGAGCGATCCGATCACATCCGCCAGACCGCCTGTCTTGATAAAGGGTACTCCCTCCGATGCCACAAACAAGATTTTTTTCATGCCTTTTCTCCATTCCGCGAAAGCATTTCCTCCGCGCTTTTCAGCGCTGCCTCCGAGCTCATTTCCCCGCCGAACATCCTGGCCAGCTCCTTCGGCCTTTCCGCATCGGAAAGCCGCCTGATGCCGGTCTTTGTCTCCACGCCGTCCGTGGTCTTTTCAATATAATAATGGGCGCTCCCCATCGCGGCGATCTGCGGCAGATGGGTGATGCAGAGGATCTGCCTGCCCTCCGCCAGCTGCCGCATCTTTTCTCCGACCTTCACGGCGGTCACCCCGCTGATCCCGGTGTCGATCTCATCGAAGATCAGGGTGGGGATATCGTCCTTATCCGCAAACACGGATTTCAGCGCCAGCAGAATCCTCGAGATCTCTCCGCCGCTGGCCACCTCGGAAAGCGGCTTCATCGGCTCGCCGGGGTTTACGGAGATCAGAAAATCCACCTCGTCGGCTCCCTGTCCGGTGATCCGGGAATTGTCTGAATTGACAGCTATCTTAAACCGTACATCCAGAAAATTCAAGTCTTTCAGGGCCTCCGTGAGCCGGGTCGTCAGCTTTTCCGCCGCTTTTCTCCTGCATTCCCCGAGCCTGTCGCAATATCCCCGCAGCGCATCCTCACCGGTTTTGCAGGATTTCCTTAAGTCTGCAAGATATCCTTCATAATCCCGGTATTTCTCCAGCAGCGCCTGCTGGGAAGCGCAGAAGGCCATCGTTTTTTCGTAGCTTCCCCCGTATTTTCCATAAAGCCCCTGGATCAGGGAAAGCCTTCCGGAGACGCGCTCCAGCTCCTCTCCGGAAAATGCGCTGTCCGCCAGATATTCGGAAAGAAAGCCCTTCAGTTCCCGCAGGAGCTCTTCTGCCGAGGTAAGATCCGCTTCCCGCTCCTCTAACGCCGGGTCAAAGGCTCTGGCTGCCGAAAAGGCCTTTTCCGACAGATAAAGCCGATCCAGCACGCCTCCCTCCTCCTCTAAGAGGCGAAGCACGCTTCCCAGCTCCTCCGTGATCTGCCTGTGGTTTTCCATTTTCTTAAAGGCGGCGGAAAGCTCTTCCTCTTCCCCCTCCCTCAGGCCCGCGGCTTCGATCTCTTCCGTGGCAAAGCCGGCATAATCCAGCTCTCTTTTGCGCCTGCCGCCGTCATTTTCCGCTTCCGCAAGCTCCTTCTCCCGCTTTCTTAATTCCGGCAGCTCCTGCCCGATCCGGGAGAGCAGCTCCTGTGCTTCCTTTCCCGCATAGGCGTCCAGCAGCTCCCTTAAGCGTTCCTTTCTTAAAAGGGAGGAATGCTCTCTCTGACCGTGGATGTCGATCAGCGTCTCCGCAAGGCTTTTCAGCTGCCTGACGCTGACCACCTCGCCGTTCACGCGGCTGATGCTTTTCCCCGGCGTGATCCTGCGGGAGATCAGGAGATTATCCCCGTCCAAAGGGATCTCCAGCTCCTCGCAGCGTTTTTTCTGGCTCTCCCTGTCCAGCTTAAAGGAGAGCTCCACCTGCGCATGGTCCGCGCCCTTCCGGATCACCTCCCTGTCCGCCCGGCCGCCAAGCGCCAGCAGAATTGAGCCGATCAGGATGGATTTGCCCGCGCCCGTTTCCCCGGTCAGGACATTCATCCCCGCAGGGAAGGTGATCTCCTCCTCATCGATCAGGGCCAGATTTTTGATATAAAGTGTTTCCAGCATGTTAAAGATCCCGTTTGAATTTATTTCAGCTTTGCGTTCAGCACCTCAAGGAAGCTGGTGTCCTTTAGGCGGATGATCCTTGTGACATGCGTTGACGCGCGGACCACCAGCCTGTCCCCCTCCCGCATCTGCACCCGGCCTCCGCCGTCAAAATAGATCTCGCCGTCTCCCCTGCTTGTTTCCGAAAGGCGGATCTCCACGGTGTCCTCCGCGGAGAGCACGATGCTGCGGGTGTTTAACGCGTGGGAGGAGATCGGCGTCAGCAAGATCAGCCTGGCCTTCGGCTCGATGATGGGACCCCCGGCAGACATGTTATACCCGGTGGAGCCGGTGGGCGTTGAGAGGATCAGGCCGTCAGAATGAAAGGAGGCCAGCAGCGCGCCGTTGACAAACACATCATAGTGCATGATCCTGAGGGCGCCGGATCTGGTCAGCACGATATCGTTCAGCGCTCTTTCCCCGGTGAGCTTGTCCCCGTCCCGGAGCACCTTTCCATAGAGCATCATCCGCTCCTCGATCCGGTAATCGCCGCTCACCAGCTGCGTAAGCGCGGGAATAAGCTCCTTTTTGGAGACCTCGGCCAGAAAGCCCAAGGTCCCGAGATTGATCCCCAGCAGCGGGATCTCTTCCTCCACTACGGCGCCGGAAGCCTGAAGAAGGGTGCCGTCCCCGCCGAGGACCAGCACCAGATCGATATCCTTCGGCAAAACCAGCGGATCCTCACCCTTCTGGAAAAAGACCTCCGCGCCCTTTTCCCGCAGGAAAGCCGCGGCCTGCCTGGTGACCCTTCCCCCCTTATCCTTGGCTGTGTTCGTGACGATCAAAATATTCATGAGCCCTGTCCACCAGATCTCCGGCCTCCGGAAGGCTCTCCCGCCCCCCCGCGCCGTCTGCAGGCTGGTTTCCCGCTTTTTGCAGATACAGCAGATATTCGATATTCCCTTTGGGACCCCGGATCGGCGAAAAATCCATTCCCGCCGGAAGAAAACCGGTCTCCAGCGCTTCGCGCAAAACCTTTTCGATCACCTGAAGGTGGGTGGCCTTCTCCTTTACCACCCCGTTTTTCCCGACCTTTTCCCTGCCGGCCTCGAACTGGGGCTTGATCAGGCAGACCATTTCCCCTTCTTCCTTCAGGCAGGCGTATGCCGGCGCGAGGATCTTATCCAGCGAGATAAAGGAAACATCCGCGGAGGCGAAATCAAAGGCCTCCGGAAAGTCCTCCGGTTTCGCGTAGCGGAAGTTCATCCGTTCCATGCTCACGACGCGCTCATCCGTCCGCAGGGAATACGCCAGCTGCCCATAGCCCGTGTCCACGGCAAAGACCTTTTCCGCGCCGTTTTGCAGCATGCAGTCCGTAAAGCCGCCGGTGGAGGCGCCGATATCCAGGCAAAGCGAGCCCTTTAAGCTGATGGGGAAAACCCTCAGCGCCTTCTCCAGCTTCAGCCCGCCCCGGCTGACATAGGGAAGGGGATCTCCCTTAACGAAAAGCGCCGTTTCGGCATCAATGCTCATGCCCGGCTTGTCCAGCCGCTCCGATCCGGTAAAGACCCTGCCCTCCATGATCAGCGCCCTGGCCTTTTCCCGGGACGGAGCCAGGCCTTTTTCCGTCAGCAAAACATCCAGTCTCTTTTTCAAGTTCAGAAGCTCCGCTCGCCCAGGCTTTTCACAAGCTCCTCCAGAAAAGGATTCCGCCCGGGGAAGCTCTGCAGGATCAAAAGCGCCCGTGAAAGCATGCTTTCCTCATCCGCTCTTGCCTTTTCCTCCCCGTAAAGGGAAAGATAAGTGTTTTTCCGGTTTCTTTCATCGGAACGGACGGGCTTGCCCAGCTCCTCCTCGTTTGCGAAGGCATCCAGCAGATCATCCCGGATCTGGAAGGCCAGCCCGAGGTTTCTCCCGGCTTCCTCCAGCTTCAGGACATCCTCCTCACCGGCGCCCCCCAAAAGCGCCCCGCACATCAGCGCGGCTTCCAGAAGCGCTGCCGTTTTCCCGGACTGGATAAAATAAAGCTCCTCGCCGGAAACGGGCCTGCCATCCGCCTCCACATCCAGAGTCTGCCCGCCGAGCATTCCGCCGGTGCCGGAGCGCAAAAACAAAAGCTCCATCGCTCCCGCCGCCAGCGTGACCTCGGAGGGCGTCCTGCAAAGCCTTAATGACGAAGCGGTAAGCTCCGCGGCGCGGTTTAACAGCGCGTCTCCTGCCAGGATCCCCATGGTTTCCCCGAAGGCCTTCCAGGTGGAGGGCTTTCCTCTTCGCAGCTCGTCTCCGTCCAATGCCGGCAGATCGTCATGCACAAGGGAATAGGTATGGATAAACTCTATCGCCGCCTGAAAGCTCTGCAGCACACCCTCCGGCGCGCATGCCGGTGAAGTGCCCGCAAACATCCGGTAAGCCTCGCCCATCAGCATGGGCCTTAAGCGCTTTCCGCCTGCCCGGACGGAATAATTCATCGCGGAGAGCACGGTCTTCTGAAAGCCCTCCTCCTTCGGCAGGAAGGAAAGAACGACCTTTTCCGTTTCCTCAGTCCTCCGCGCCAGCTCCTCCCGGAAATTCATCCAGCCCTCCCCTTTCATTGATCACGCGGACCTGCTTTTCCACCAGATCGATCTTCGCATTTGCCTTCCGGACCAGTTCCATGCCCTTCTCGTAGGCCTTAAAGCTGTCCTCCAGAGAGGACTCCTGATCCTCCAGCGTCCCGATGGTTTCATCCAGCGCCGTGAACAGCTCCTCCAGCGTAAGCTCCTTATCCTCCGGCGTTTTTGCTTTTTTTGTTTTCTCTGCCATTCAGCTTTCCTCAGCCTGTTTACTTTAATTCGTTTCCTGCGCCCCCGCAGCATACAAACGACTCTCCGGGCTTTTTTCCGTGATCTTAGCCTTAAGCCTGCCGTCCTTTAATAAAAGCTCAATCTGCTCGCCCTCACTGACCTGGGAAAGGGTCCGGAGGCCTTCTCCCCGCTCGTTTCTGGCGTATACAAAGCCGCCGGACAGCCGTTCCAGGGGCGAAAGCGCTTTAAGCCTTTCCAGATACAGCGCAAAGCGGTGCCTGTCCTTTTCCAGCCGGGCGTTCATTTTAAGCCCCAGCCGTTCCGCCGAAAAGGCGGCAAGCCGGTTCCTTTCCCGCTCCAGACGGCTCTTCATCATCATGTGGAGGCGCTCCTCCGCGTAGATGAGGGCATTTCTGTGCTCGCGAAGCCGCCTTACGGGTTCCCTGCTTTTCAGCCGGAGGGCGAGATTCTCGATTCTCAGCCTGGCGCGCACCAGATGGCCCTCCATCTGCGCCTTTATCCGCTCCCTCTCTCCGTTCAGCCTTGCCAGCAGCTCCATGACATCGCAGACCGCGAGCTCGGCAGCGGCAGAAGGAGTGGGCGCCCTTAAATCCGCCACAAAATCGGAGAGGACCACATCCGTTTCATGTCCCACGGCGGAGATGATCGGCACGCTGCACTGAAAAAAGGCTTCCGCCACGATCTCCTCGTTAAAGGCCCAGAGATCCTCCAAAGAACCGCCGCCCCGCCCCGCGATGATCACATCCGGTGAAAGGGCCTCCAGCGTTCTGATGCCTCTCACAATGCTCTCCGCCGCTCCCTCCCCCTGGACCAGCGCAGGATAGAGAATGATCTGTATCCCCGGGTTTCTGCGCTTTGCGATCTGGATGATATCCCTGACCGCAGCGCCGGTGGGAGCTGTCACGACGCCAAGCGTTTTCACATAAGAGGGAATGGGCCGCTTATATTCCTGCGCAAACATCCCCCGCTCCTCCAGCTCCGCCTTCAGCTTTTCAAAGCGCAGCGCAAGGAGTCCCTCCCCGTCCCGCACCAGTTCTTTTACATAAAGCTGATATCGGCCTGCCTTTTCATAGACATCCACATCCCCGGAGGCCACCACCTGCATGCCCTCTCTCAGGGGGAAACGGAGTCCCCTTCTGTTTCCTGCGAACATGACGCAGGAAATAGCAGCTTTTTCATCCTTCAGGGTAAAATACAGATGCCCGGAGGCATGGTCTGTCAGATTGGAGACCTCACCCCTGATCATCAGACCGTTCAGCAGAAAATCCTGAGAGATCATCTCCCGGATATAAGAATTGATCTGCGCTACGCTGTAGATATTTTTCTTCTCGGGCTTCATCCGGCAAATCGTCCCAGCACCGCGTTCACAAAGCCGGGAGACTGATCGTCTCCGAATTCCTTGGTCAGTTCCACGGCCTCATTGATCGCCACACCGGCAGGGACATCCTCATCGTACAAAATTTCATAGAGCGCAAGCCTTAAGATCGCCAGCTCCACCCTGCCCATTCGCCCGGTCCGCCAGTTTTTGGAAACAGAATCGATCTTTTCATCCAGCTCCGGGATGCGGGCATGAACGGCCTCAAATTTTCGCAGGATATGCTCGCCGTCCTCAGGGCCAAAGCCGCCCTCCGGATCATCCCAGCCAAAGGCGGTGCCTGCGGGCATCCCATCCGTTCCCGCCTCTTCGGAAACGGTCAGCGCCTCCTCGTCAAAGTAGGTGCCGGAAAGGGAAAGAAAAAGCTCCTCCTGTTCCTTAAGCGCCTCCTCGGGATAAAAATCACTGCGGTAGAGCAGTCTGAAAACACCCACCCGCTGATCGTGAAGACTGGTCTTCCTTCTCACAAGCTTACGCCTCCGCTCCGCCTGCCACCTTGCTGATCTTCACATTGACATGGACCACCTTTAAGCCGGTCATGTTCTCCACCGAGCTGCGGACCCTCTCCTGAACCTGCCTGGAAAGGATCTGAATATTATAACCATATTTTGCCGTCAGGGTCAGCTCCAGCCTTGCCCTGTCCCCGCGGACCTGGCATTTCACGCCCTTTGCGCTGTGCTTCATGCCCGACTCGGAGCGAAAATCCTCCTCCCTGTCGGTTTTGGGATATTTCACGCCCTCCACCTCTCAGGCAGCGATCCCGGCGATCTGTGCAATGGCTTCGGCGGCAATGCGGATGCTGCCCTTCGGGGCTTTCTCTTCCTGATTTTTCATTTTCTTACGAACCTCCTTCGTTTCTCCATTGTAGCAAAAAAAACATGGTACGCCTAGTGGTTATCCCCGTCAGGAAAAGGGTGTTTCCTAAAGCCAGAAAGTGAGGGAAAGCACGCCGGGCTTATCCGCATAGGCCACCGCGCTGCCCCCGGCGAGATAATCAAACACATGCTGCCCGGTCAGCAGGAAATCCCGCATTTCCGCATATACCCGGGGATCCGCGCATTTCAGCGTAAGAAAGCTTTCCCCCCGGGCATAAGCCCCGGAAAAGAGCGCCGCAAGCCCGGTTTCGTCCACCCGGGTAAAATAGGCGCCTTCCCGGACATAATAATTGTCCTTCAGGCTTTCGCAGACAGGCGTCTCCACCACATTGGAGATCTCGTGGGTCCTGCGGATATCCGCATCCGGCACGAGAAAATAGTCGTAATTGACCTCCGGCACCGTGCTGACCTCCCCCATCACCTCCTCCTCCAGCTGGTAGGACGCATCTCCCCAGGTAGGGTCGATATGATAGGCCTCCCCGTTCACCAGCGCGGCCAGCCAGGCATGAGGCTGCCCCTCCCGGACCGTGCCCGTGATCATCACGGAAGGAATATCCAGCCTGCCCAGCAGATACTGCATGGCTCTGGCATAGCCCGTGCAGACGCTTTTTCCCTCCGTGACCACCGAGCAGATATTCTGTGAATCCCGGGCGTTTTCGTCATATTCCGTGTGGGTGATGATATATTCATAGGTATATTTCACCCGCTCATAATCATCTCCGCCGGGCGCGCTTTGCAAAAACCGGTCCGCATAGTCCTCGATCTGCCGGGAGGCGGAAAGCGCCTCCTTGAAATCCCGGTTGTATTCCGGATAAAAAGCCATGGAAAGGATCACCCCGCCCCGTTTAAAGTGGATATAGGAATACCCGTCCACATAAAACAGCTCCGGGTGATCGTTTTTTACGGCATTAAAGGCGGTGTCCAGCAGCGCAGGGTTTTTCGTCGTGAGCTCCACGGCGCTTTCGTGATGCAGGATCGTCCAGAGGACCTCTTTATAGACCGCTCTTCCCACCGTGGAGAGCCTGCTGCAGGAATAGCCTTTCTCCTCCGGCAGCTCGTCGAGGCTTTCCTTCGGCAGAGGCATCGGGCCCTTCTCCCCGGCCTCAAGCCCGCCGGCCCCGAAAAGCAGGAGGGGCACAAGCAAAAGAATGGTCAGATACTTCAATCTCTGTTAAACTCCAGAAGCACAAGGCCCGGATTCCTGTCCAGCGTCATGCCGATGCTCCAGGCATTGATGAATAAGAGCAGCGGATTTCCCTTCATATCCTGCACCTTTTTCATGTCGGAGGTGCCGCTTAAGCTCTTCATGTCCACTTCCTCCGGATGCGCCACCCAGCGGATATGCTCATAGGGCAGCGGCTCCATGCGGATCTCCACATTGTACTCGTTCTCCAGCCTGTATTTCAGCACATCAAACTGCAGCACGCCCACGACGCCCACGATTATCTCCTCCATTCCCGTGTGGTACTCCTGGAAGATCTGGATGGCGCCCTCCTGGGCGATCTGCTCGATACCCTTTATAAACTGCTTGCGTTTCATGGTGTCCACCTGGGAAACCCGGGCAAAATGCTCCGGCGCAAAGG
>CAMOOZ010000278.1 GCA_946621895.1 uncultured Lachnospiraceae bacterium
ACTCCTCTATTTTCTGTAAGAGATAGGCGGTCTCCGCATTGGCGTATTTATCATGGGAATCGTTTACCTCGGTACGCTTGGAGAAAAGCGCATCCGCCTCATCAAAAAAGAGGATCACGTTCGCCCGGCCCGCCTCGGTAAAGATCAGATTCAGGTTCTTTTCCGTTTCCCCGATGTACTTGGAAAAAAGCTGGGAAAGATCCACGCGGTAAAGCGGCAGCCCCACCTCCCTGGCCACGATCTGCGCGGCCATCGTCTTTCCCGTGCCGGGAGGGCCGTAGAGCAGAATGCTCACGCCGTTGCCATAGGCGTTTTTCCGTTTAAGCCCCCATTTATCCCCGATGCGGTTTCTCAGCTTATAGCGGTTGCAGGCGGTCTTTAAGACCCTGCGCTGGGAATCCTGCATCGTGATATCCTCCCAGGTATAGACCGGGCGGATCTCCGAAGCCAGCGAACCGAAGCGCACCGTGTTCTGTCTGAGGATCGCGCTGATCAGATGCTCCCTGCTGATCAGCGATGCGGCAGGCTCCTCCTTCTGGGTCTTCTTTTTCCCGGAAACAGAAATGCCTGCTTCCGCGTTTTCCTGTTTTTTCGACGCGGAAAGCGTGCCCGCATAGGCGGCAGCGCGCTCGATCTCCCCGAAGGAAATCTCATAGCAGTCCGCCAGATCCTCCAGGCTCACATCCTTTTCCAGCACCTTCTCCGGAAGCAGCGCCTTCCAGAGCGCGCATCTGGCATCCACCTCGGGCTTTTCCAGCACAAGCGCCGGGATCCCCCGTTCGATAAAGTATTCCGGGAGCTTTTCATAGCCGCAGATCGCCGCCGGCTCTTCGCCGGGCAGGATAAAGCACTGGCGTTTCAGGAGTAAGAATGCGGCCTTTGCCTCCGCCTCCTGATCCGGCATCCGGATCAGCATTCTCCCGGGATAAAGCCTCCTGCGGATCATCAGCTCCTGCAGACCATAGACAAAAAGCGAATATTTCCGCTCCGTGGGCGGAATGGTCATCAGATCAAGGAGATAGAGCCGCTCCCCCCTTTCCAGGGCATTTCGATACTCCAGATAACGGTCAACGGAAAAATCCGCTGTTTCCAGGGCATAATAGCCCTCCAGCGCCTGCGCCGCTTCGGCCACCCCGCGGATTTCCCTTCGCTGCGGCTCAAGCTCTTCCACAAAAATATCCGTGCCCGCATATTCCTCGGCAAAATCCCCTCTCCAGACACCCTGATCTCCCGGCTTTCCCAGAAGCGCCTGCGCCATTAAGGGATGGAGCTTTAATACTCTTCTTAAGGGCAGAGGCGGCGTTCCCTCCTCTTCCATCTGCAAAAAATAGCGGGCAAGATTCCCCTCCGGGGCAAAAGCATCCTCCGCCTGAAAAAGATCAGGCGCCCCCACATCCAGCCAGACGGCCTCCAGCAGGCCTGCGGTGGGCTCTTTATCCTCGATCTGATCCTGCAGATAGCCATAGATCCGCTCATATTTGCGATCCAGGCGGACCGCAAGGCAAAGCAGCACGGCAAGCTGCTCATAGGCATCCAGGCCAAACTCCGCAAAAAGCCTGGTCATCGGGCATACGCTGTTCTCCAGCATGCTCCTTGTCCGGATATGCGCGATGGCCTTTTCGTACTCCAGAAAGAATTCCTCGTCCGCTTCATCCCGGAAGGCGGGCGACTTGCTGAAATATTGCCGCATCTCCTCGGCCGTGATCACAAGCCCCCTGGAAAAGGGCTTTTTTTCCTCGAAAAATCCCTTCACCTTCAGGCAGTGCTCAAGCAGCATATCCAAAAGGGTCAGGTATTCGACCAGCTCCTCCGCGGGCTCATAGGGGGTCCCGGTGAGGCGCGGGTCAAAATATTCTTTGTAGGCGTGTGTCATGTTTATCCCCGTTTCAAAGCGCTTCGGGCGAGGTCTTTGCAGTCAGAACCTGAGGCCTTAGCGCAGAAAACCTGTTTCCTGGTTTCCTATCCCTGCGCCTGCGCCCTTCTTGTCATCGCAAAATAGGTCTTAAAGGCATAGCCATTCTGCCCGATCTGTTTCCAGGCGTCATCATCGGGACTGTACTGGTTTCCTCTCCTGACCTTATCCACATCAATGATCTCCTTCAGGCGCTTCAGACGCTCCTTCGCCTTCTTGATCTCCTCCGCGTCCACCAGACCGGAAAGCTCCGCCTCAAGCGTCTGCTCACTCAGATCCTGAATGCGCTCAACCATCTTCGGATCCATCGCCTCAAACATCAGCTTGGTGTATTCCGCCTGGGCTTCTTCGCCCTCGCCGCCTGCCTGTGCCGGCACCTTTTGGGTCATTCCCTGCAGCGAGATGGCCTGCTCCGCCGTGGTCTTTTTTTCGCTGAAGGAGGCATTATTGTCATAACCCTTGATCGAGGTGACCTCCACACCCGCCTGGGTGTCATGGTATTCTACCAGAA
Organism: uncultured Lachnospiraceae bacterium; assembly: GCA_946621895.1. The sequence continues at coordinate 2,424 of CAMOOZ010000278.1, forward strand.
TATTATTCAGGTTACTGCCGAAATTATTGCAGAGATAATCAAGGATCTGGAGATCGGTCAGCGGCCCCGACGCCTCCGCGCCGTATGTCATCT
>CAMOOZ010000279.1 GCA_946621895.1 uncultured Lachnospiraceae bacterium
CAAAATGCAGATCACCGATGTATGGTGAGAAATGATGTGTTTATTTTAGTGGATATGAGTGGGACCGTCAAGCGGAAAAGATATCGCTTCCAGCGGCGCTTCCAGCGGAACAAGAAATATAATAATTGCTCAGCGTGATTTATGTCCGGAAGCTATATCCTCTCGATCCGGCAGGTAAATTTTCCGGTCTTTTTTGTATAATTGATCCTCACCAGAAGGATATCGCCATGGTAGTCCGATAAAGCGCCCTGATAATTCCTGTCTTTGATCTGTTTGATGGCAGTCTTCACGCTGCGGTTCCATTTGAGCTCAACCAGCATGGCGGGATCCCTTCCTTCCTGCTTTGGAATGAAGGCAATATCCGCAAAACCCCTCCCGGCGGGCAGCTCACGCTTTACGAAATAGTCCGCCCTGGCGGTATAGAAGCTCACCATAACGGCTGTGGCCAGAGCGTTCTCGTCGTGGTAATTGATGATGGAGGCGTAATCCTGATGAGAGGCTGCAATTGCCTTTGCCACCTTCTCCTCTTCCATTTTCCTGACCGCCCGCAGCAACTCATCGGAATGCCTTAATGCGTCCCCAACATCGTCCCAGTCCCCGACTGTGATGGCATCCTCGAAAACCGACGCAACCTCCGCGTTGGGAATGAAGGCTTCCTTTGTGAATGCGTCATAGCCCAGATAACCCATGTGGATCAGGCAGGCCAGCACATCATCCTTGCGTTTAAACTGCGTGACATCATTCTGGAAGGTGCGGATATTGACGATTCGCCTCTGGCCAGTGAGCATCTGCACCACATCCTCCTTCAGCCCCGCATAGTTTCTGGTTATAAACTGCTGTAAGGAGTCAAAGGTTCCTGTGTTCCTCCAATGGGATCCCAGAGATTTCTTCCTGAAGGCATCTACCACGGAATTGGGATTGTAGATGTGCCAAAGCCTTTTGAACCCCTTGTTGATCATGCGCACGCTGCCGTCCTTCCCTTCCTCCCCCTCTTCCTCTTTGGCCTCTCCGGCCGGTCCGTACATATAATAGCCGTCATACCAGAGGTGCATGTCTTCGGGGGTAAAGCCGTACTTAGGGCAAAGCGCCCGCATCTCCTGCTCGGTAAAGCCGAAGCAGTCCACCAAAACATCAGGATCCGTCATCGTGTACTCATCAAAAACATTCAGCGCGGACTCTCCGCCAATTTTCTTGATGGGCAATATCCCGGTGATATAGCCAAGAGCCAGAAACTGTTTGGATTCCTCCGTCTTGAAAAAGCCCCGCAGATATTTCAGAAAGCCCAGCACCAGTTCCTCATTTTCAGCGTCATCCCTGGTAATGCAGTCGTATTCGTCTATGACAACGATGAATTTGCGTTTTTCCTTCTCAAAGACCAGGTACATCGCCTCCGGAGTGTTTTTCGGCTGCAGCTCTTTCAGAAAAGGAAACTCCCAAAGCATCTCTCTGAGCAAGGCCCCGTCAATGGCGGGAATCACCTCCTCAGGCGTTTTCGCGCTGTAAAAAAAACTGCCGACATCAAAATGCACCACATTATACTGATTCAGGTGCTTTTCATAGTCAGGAGCCTTCGCGATCTCATAGGGCGCAAACAGCTCTCCTGAAGCACAGCCCACGCTGTAATAGGCGTCGATCATCCCCGCCGCCATGGTCTTTCCGAAACGCCTGGCTCTGCTGACCGCGAAAAAATGCTTCTCCGTCCCAATGCATTTATTCAGGATCTCCAACAGCTTCGTCTTATCCACATAGATTTCCGAATTGACCGCCAAATGCATACTGCCGTTTCCCGGATTCACATAGATTCCCATAAAAAAGCCCTCCTGCCCGCATTATAACAGGACAGGAGGGTTGATTACAATAAATGCGCAGCTCTGCCAAAGGCAGAGGTTATGCGAACATGGCATTTGCGTCCGCTTGGCTCGCTGCTTTTTTCACATTTTCTGCACCTCAATGATCTCAGGGATCATGTATTTCCCGAGCTTTTCTCCCCCCAGCTGCTGCAGCTCCTCGTTTTTGATCTCCTTCGAGGCCTTCAGCTTCGCCCTGACATGGAACAGGTTGTTTTCCCCGTACTGAATCGAGCATTCCGCGTCCTCAATGCCCGGGCAGGCTTTCAGCGTTTTTTCCAGTTCAAAGAGATTGATAAAGAATCTTCCGCCCAGCGTTTCGCGCATCACGCCCCTGCCGGCCTGATACAGAGCCTCCACCTTTTTATCCGGGGTGATCCTCGCCTCGATCCCCGTATCATACAGCGTGCCGGGGGAATAGAGGCTCTCGATCGACTCTCCCGTCCCATTCACCTGCGTATCCAGCACATAGAGCCTTCCCCAGGCGCCGTAGGGCTTTTTCATTCCGTACTCATCCAGCACATAGGGCTTCACCATGACCTCGTCCCCTCCGCCGGGGATCACCTCCTGCCCCAGGTACGCGTTCAGCTTCGCCGCAGAAAGGGTGAAATGCCTGGGATAGAGCCTTGCGGAGAGATGGTCCTTCAGCTTTCTCACGGAGGTCTCCTCCCGCATCGCAAGGAGGATATCGTTCATTGTCTGGAGGAAGGTTTCCAGCATGTTTTTATCGAAACGGTTCTCCCAGTAGCGCAACTCATAGGTATAGCCGCCTGCTGCCTGATAGATCATCAGGTGGAAGGGCAGGGAATCCAGCTGGATCGGCACCTGGGATGCGGGCTCCCCGCCGATCAGCGGAATATCCAGCAGATCTCCCTGGTACTGGATGAACATTTCATCCGCATGCTGGCAGGACATATGTGTTTCCATCGTATGCAGGATCTGATCCGCATTGCGGGCCAGCAGCTCCTGCACGGGCTCATGCGGGATCTTCTTAGATCTCAAAGCAGAGGTGGCAAAGAAGAAGACGGCGATCGGAACCAAGC
>CAMOOZ010000280.1 GCA_946621895.1 uncultured Lachnospiraceae bacterium
AGGCTGCGGAAAAATTCCATCATCACCGAGGGGTCCTCGTACACGGACACGGACCCGATGCTCAGCCTGTCCTCAAAGGTCAGCACGCACAGCTGCAGATTGAAGGTGCTCATGAAGGCGGAAAAATGATCGATATAAGGCGTGATCTCCGGAGGCATCGTGATCCTTCCCACATTGGACACGGTGGAGGTCATGCCCCGCCTGGTTTTCGCGGAAAAATACTGGATCCCCATATCCTTAAGGAAAAGGGGGAGGAGCTTGATGAACGCCATATGCGTCAGCTCGGAATAGCTGTTCATCGTGTCCTGAATGCTCTCTTTGGTCAGCTGCGCCGCAAAGGATTTCTTCACCTCAGACAACAGCGTATCAAAATTGCCGTCATATCGCTCCGGTAAAAAGCCCACGGCGATGGAGCCGAAAAAATTCCGCGTGGTAGCGGAAGGAAAATACTGTCTGAGATTCACCGGCACGCCGATCACGATCGGACGGTGCCTGTCCTGCAGGCTCATCGTGTTCATCACGGCCTTTATATAAAGCGCCGTGATCAGAATGCCGGCTGTCGTATTCATGCTATGCGCCAGCTCCAGAAAAGCTTTGGCGCTCACCACACCCTCCGCCAGATGGCTCCGGAAATTCGGGTTCTTCGGGCTTTTGATCTGGTAGGCCCTGATCTTTGTCCATTCATCCAGCTGGGATCTTTTCTTCTGACTGGAATAAAACCGGTCGAAGGCGTCATTCGCGCTTTCCGCCACGGAGGAATCCCCGAGCGCGGCGTCCTCCAGCTTTACCCCTTTGACCAGTCTGAAGTAATTCAGCAGAAGGCGCTTAAAAAAGGCAAAGCCCCCCGTCCCGTCCGTCAGCACATGAAACATCTCCAGATTGATCCGCCTGCCAACATACCCGGCCCGGTAAAGCAGGTTTCTTCTCCCGGGAAGATAAATGGCCTTCAGCGCCGGTTCATGCTCCTCCTCCACTTTGACCCGCTCATCCGTGCCGTCCAGATAGTACCAGAAAAAACCCTTGCGCAGATAGACATTGAAATGTGGAAATTCCTCCGCGGTCTCATTCATCGCCTCCTGGAGCGCCTCGGGATCCACCTCTTCCTTCAGCTCACAGACCATCCGAAAGACCCGGGTGTCATAGCCCCGGGCAGAGGAGGGAACGATTGTGGCGGCATTATCCAGCCTGTACCAGTTTTGATTTCTGTTCTTTGCCAATTTCGTTATTCTATCCGGATCCTTTACGGTTTAACCGGCCCGTTCAGGAGGTTTTTATAGGCAAGCAGCGCGGAAACGGTCTTGGAATCCTGGAGCTTTCCGGCATAGATCAGCCTGATCAGCTCCTCCAGCGAATGCGTCTCCACATTCAGATATTCCTCCTCGTCCAGCCGCTGCCTGCCGGGCTTCAGCTCCGTGGCCAGAAAAATATCGATCCGCTCATTGCAGAATGCTACGGTGGTATGGATCCGCAGCAGCAGCTTAAGCTTTCCGGCGCGATAGCCTGTTTCCTCCTTCAGCTCCCTGATGGCGGCTCTGCGCATGGGCTCGTTCTTATCCTGCAGGCCCCCCGCAGGGATCTCCAGGGTCTCCCGCTCCAGCGCATTGCGGTACTGCCTCACCATCAGGATCCTGCCGTCCTCCAGCACGGGCAGCACGGCGGCGGCTCCTTTATGATCGATGAAGTCCCATTTTGCGACCTTTCCGTCCGGCGTGCGTATATCATCCTGATAATAGTCCAGGATCGCGCCGGATGAGACCAGTGTCCTGCCGATCCGCTCATAGGGGACAGCTGCTTCCTTTTTCACGCCTTATTCCTCTTTTTTAAATTTTAATCCTGCTCCTCTTCATCATCCTCTGCCGCCACGGCGGAGGCCACCGAGGAAACGGCTGCTACGACAACGACCGTGATGATGATCAGCAGAAGGCCGCCGGCCAGAATGAAAAATCCTTCCATGCTTCTACCCTTACCCTCTCTTATTCCTTATCCTGCAGCAGCTTTTCCGCGCTGACAAGCTTCACCGCCAGGCAGAAGAGCTCCGCGGCCTCCTCCAGCTCATCCAGCTCCGGATAGGTGGGGGCAATGCGGATATTGGAGTCCTTCGGATCCTTCTTGTAGGGGAAGGTGGCGCCGGCGTCAGTCAGCTTCACGCCGGCCTCGGCGCATCTGGCCACGATCTTCTTCGCGCAGCCCGGGAGCGCTTCGAAGGAAATGAAGTAACCGCCCTTAGGCTTTGTCCATTCGCCGATCCCCCTGCCGGAAAGCTCCCTCTCCAGGATCTCCTCCACCTTTTCAAACTTTGGCCGGATGATCTCGGCGTGCTTCTTCATATGAAGCCTTACCCCATAGCTGTTTTTGAAATAATAGGTATGGCGGAGCTGGTTCAGCTTATCGTAGCTGATGATCTGGATCGTCATATAGGACTGGATCCATTCCCGGTTTTTCTTTGAGGAGGCCACTCCGGCAATACCCGCTCCGGCAAAGCTGATCTTGGAGGTGGAGCAGAATTCAAAGAAAATATCCGGATTGCCCGCCTCCTCGCAGGCCTCGTAGATATTCAGCAGGGAATCCCTGTTCTTTTTATCGTAAAGATGGTGCACGGCATAGGCATTGTCCCAGTAGATCCTGAAATCCTCCGCCGCAGGCTTCAGCGCCGCAAAGCGCCTTACCGTTTCATCCGAATAAGTGATCCCCTGTGGATTGGAATACTGCGGCACGCACCAGATTCCCTTCACCGACGCATCCTCAGAGACATATTTCTCCACCAGATCCATATCCGGGCCGGTGGGCGTCATCGGGATGTACACCATTTCAATGTCCAGAAATTCCGTGATGGCAAAATGCCTG
>CAMOOZ010000281.1 GCA_946621895.1 uncultured Lachnospiraceae bacterium
AGAAGCCCCTTTGTGATCGCAAGTCCCAGGCCGATCCCGGAGGAGCCGGATGAGGGATCGTCCTTTTCAAAGGGGTCAAAAAGATGCTCCTGAAACGCCTCGGAAACACCTATTCCCGTGTCGGCGATGATGACCTCATATTCGGCCTTTCCGGAAGCGGAAAGCCCCTTCAGGCAGGCGCTCAGCTTTATCGTTCCCCCCATGGGGGTGAATCTGATCGCGTTGTCCAGAAGGTTCCCGATGATCTGCCTGAAGCAGTGGACATCCAGCAGCACCCTGTCCTCAGGCAGCGAAAATTCCTCCTTCAGGATCAGGTTTTTCCCCTCCGCCATCTCCCGCCAGGAATCGACCACGCGGATCAGCTCGTCTCTCAGCACGGTTTTTTCCGGACTCAGCGAGATCCTGCCGAAGCTTAAATTGCTCATTTCCAGCACATTATCAAAAAGCGTCAAAAGCTGCCGGCCGGAGTCCCGGATCTTTCCCAGAAATTCCGCCAGCAGGATCGGCTCATACATATGCCTGGAAGCAAGCTCCGTGAAGCCCAGGATGGAATTCATCGGCGTCCGGATCTCGTCGGACATGCTGTCCAGAAAGGCGGAGCGGATCTCATTTGCATGCTGCTTATCCCGCAGGATATGAAGCTCCGTGATATCCCGGATAAACACATAGTAGACCTCGCCGTAATCCTCCGTGTTCACGCGGCGCCCGTAATCATCCACCCACCGGACCTCGCCATCCTTTCGGATGATCCGGTATTCCACATAATCCAGGCGTTTCTCGCTCTCCGCGATCTGTTCGAGGATCGACTCCTCCACCTTATCGATGTCCTCCGGATGCACGAGCCCCTTGAAGGTATAGCCCGTCAGCGCCTTGAATTCCTCCAGCGTATCGCAGCCGAAGATATCCAGCAGCACATCATTGGCATAGAGCAGCTCTTCCTCCCCCTCGGCGTGGTAAATGAAAAAACCTCCGGGCATCTGCTCCCCCATCTGCTCGATCATAAAGAGCGTGGCAAGCTGTCCCCCTTCTGCCCGGCCATCACCGTTTTTCATCTTTTAATCCTCTATCGCGTCCCGTTTCAGGGAAAGAATCTTTTCCTTTGCTTCTCTGATGATCCTGTCGCAGTCCTCCGCCGTTTTACCCTCTGCCATGATCCGGATCAGCGGCTCCGTGCCGCTGGCTCTTAAGAGCAGCCTGCCTGCGCCGGACAGCCGTTCATTGGTCTCCTCGATATAGGCATTGATCTCGGGGCTTTCCATCACAGCCTTTTTGTCCCTTGCCCTGAGGTTCACCAGCTTCTGGGGAAGGATCGTAAGGCCCGCGGTCAGCGAGGATGCGGGGCATTTTCTGGCCGCCATGATCTCCGTCACGAGGATCGCGGTCAGCACGCCGTCTCCCGTGTTTTCGTATTTGCTGACGATGATATGCCCGGACTGCTCGCCGCCGATGCTTAAGCCGTCATCGCTTAAGGCCTTTGCGATATACTTATCCCCCACGGGGGTCACCACCGTATCAATGCCCGCGGCCTCAAGCGCGTTCATCAGGCCCAGATTGGACATCACGGTGAGGGCGATCCTGTTTTTCAGCAAGGCATTATGCTCCTTTAACCAGGAGGCAAGGATATACATGATCCCGTCGCCGTCCACCACGCTGCCCTTTTCGTTCACCATGATGCAGCGGTCCGCGTCCCCGTCGAAGGCGAAACCGATATCCATCCCTTTGTCCCTGACAAAGCTCTGAAGCGCGTCGATATGCGTGGAGCCGGAGTCCACATTGATGTTTTTCCCGTTGGGGGAAGCATTGATCGCGTAAAGCTCCGCGCCCAGCATTTCAAAAACATTCTTGGCGATCATGCTGGAGGCGCCGTTTGCGCAGTCCAGCGCGATGCGGTAGCCTCTGAAGGATTCCCGGGAAACCGCGGCCAGATAACCGATATACTTGTTCCTGCCGGAAAGATAATCCCTGCAGATCCCCACCTCTTCGCTGCGGGGGATATCCGTTTCCCCGTCCAGATAGGCCTCGATCTTCTCCAACAGGGCTTCGTCCATTTTTTCCCCATAGCGGTCAAACAGCTTGATCCCGTTGTCATAATAGGGATTATGGCTGGCCGTGATCATGATGCCGAAATCAAAACGGTCCGTCTTCGTGATATAGGACACGCTGGGGGTTGTGGTCACATGCATCAGATAGGCATCGGAGCCTGAAGAGGTGATGCCGGCGCTTAAACCGTATTCATACATATAGCTGGAAACCCGCGTGTCCTTTCCGATCACGCATCTTGCCGGGCTTCCCAGCTTTTCCTTATAGTACCATCCCAGGTACTGCCCGATCTTTAACGCATGCTCCACCCGCAGATTATCATTTGCCCTGCCCCTGAAGCCGTCCGTGCCGAAATACTTCAAACTCATCTGCAATCCTCCCTGTCCGTCTTTCCGCTGATGATCCGCGAACTCTCCGGACATGTCCTTCCGCATCATCGCTCACTTTTTTATCCGCTGCTCCGGATCTGTCCGAAGCTTTATTCCGCGCGTTCCGGCGCTTTGCCGATCTCCACCACCTCGCAGCACTTCTCCCGCACGAAAAAGCGCACATTCAGGCCTTTATAGCTGATGCCCCAGCACCTGTCTTCATCATGGATGAATGGCGTCCGCGGATCCTGGCGCAGGATATCGCTGATCGCCTGCAGGGTTTTCTCATCGAGTTCCTCCCGCAGCGCCTCGGGAATATGCACCCTCAGCACGGTCTTTTCCAGTCCCTCCGTGAAGCCGCCGAGCGCCTCGGGATGCGCATCCGCATAGGGAAGATAGGGCTTGATATCCAGGATCGGGGTGCGATCCATCAGATCCACTCCCCCCACGATCAGGCATAAGCCCTCCTCCTTCTCCCTTCTGATCTCCAAAAGCCTGACGCAGGAAAGCCCCAGCGGGTTTGGCCGGAAGGGAGATCTTGTGGCAAATACACCAAGCCGTCTGCTTCCTCCAAGCCGCGGCGGTCTCACCGTGTGGGCGGCCGCTTTCCCGTGATTGGCGGAGAAATCCCAGATCAGCCAGAGATGGGAAAAGGACTCCAGTCCCCTGACCGCCTCCCCGTTTTGAAACTGCCCGGTAAAGACCACTCTTCCCAGCGCGTCCGGCACAAGCCCCGCCTGTCTGGGAATCCCGAATTTCTCCGGAAAATCCGTCCGGATATAAGCAACGGGAGTAAGCTCCATGCTTAAAAGCCTGCCGTCTTCGGCGAAGCATCATAGCGGCTGATCAGCTCATGGATCTTTGTGATCGCCTTCAGATAAACGCCGTTTACGACACCCTCCGTCCAGACCTTTCCTTTCGTCCTGCCCTTTAAGGCATAGCGGGAAAGGATGGAGCAGATCACGGAGATATCCTTCGGCTGCGCCCTTTCGATAAATGTAAGCTCCCCTTTTCCCTCCGAGATCCGGTATTTCCGATAATCATAGATATAGTTTTGATTGATCAGGTTCGTCGCGGAAGGCGCTTTGATGAAATTCAGCAGCGTACCGTCATAGACCGGAAAGGAAATGGAGCCGGAGCCGATCCCGTCATCCGTATAGTTTTTGGATAAAAGCTGGCCCTGCTTTTCCGTCAGCCATCCCACATAGGGAAGCAGCTTGTTCACTTCCTTCCGGTAGGCATCGATCCTTTCCTGCCGTTCCAAAGTCCTGTCCCTGTTCAGCAGATCTTCCATTTCAAACAGCATCCCCCCTCTATTCCGTGACCTTTGTCCCGTTCACCTCCGGATAAGCGGTCCTGTCGTAATTATGGGAACCGTAATGCCTTCCAGAGTATTCCATCAGTTCCTCATCCGTCCAGAGAAAGATATTCGGGTGATCCGAAGCTCTGGGTGTCGTGTCAAAATGCAGCCAGCCCGTACCCACATCCACCAGATTCCAGAAATGATCATGGGATCTGGGGATCTTCATGATATCCATGTTTTTGATCCCGGCTCTGGTTAAAAGCTCCTTCGAGCTCATCGCGTAGACAAAGCAGTCTCCGCTCCTGCCGATCAGGCCCTCGTGCATCGCCTGCAGCGGATTGTCCTTCTGCGAGGTGTCCCGGTAAAAGATATGTCCCTTGATCCAGGTGAAGATCGCCTTCGCCTTCTGATAATCAGTCATCCCCTCCGTGAGGATCGAGGCCAGGATCTCATCCGCTGCCTGATCCAGCTCCTCCTGATCATAGGGCTGGATCATCACCTTTATCGCCGCCTTCTTCTCCGTCCGGTTCCCGGCCCTGTCCTCGGCGGAATAGGTGATCTCCCAGGTGCCCTCCTTTTCCAGATCGGCGCCTGATCTGTCCACCACGAGCTCGATATCCTGATCGCAGTTGTCCGTGCAGATGATCCCCTCCTTAAAGGCGATCGGATCGCCGATAAAGATCACCCGGTCTTTTACGCCGCCGATCACCGGCGGTTCCGTGTCCGGCTCAAGGGTGAGCATCGCTGTAAGGTGTCCTTCGTTTCCTGCCGCATCGATCAGCTTCAGGCTGACCTCCTGTTCGCCGGAACGCTGCATATCCGGTTCCGGATCAAAGCGGATCTCCACCTCCGTGGCATCCTCCACGGAAGCCACAAAATCCTCCGGCGAAAGGATCGAGGTATTGAAGGCCCTGACCTCCTTCGCCTCACCGGTGGGAGGCGTCGTGTCCGTTACCTTAAGCAGGGAAACATAATCCTCCCCGCCCACGGAGATCTCCACGGGGAATTCCCCCGGCACCGAGGTGGAAAGGGAGCTTCGCGGAGTCACGAAATGGGCGCTTTCCTCATCCTCTCCGGAAAGGCCCTCCTCCAGAAAATCCTCGATCCCCGGCAGGGTGACCCCGGCCTCCACATTTACCTCTTCCTTCACCTTGGGGATCACGAGCTTTGCCGACCAGGCAGAAGTATTGTTTCCCAGATCCCTGAGCACAAGCTCCACGGGGAAGACGCCTCTGTTTTCCATCGACGGCTGATTGACGAAAGAGGCCGTCACCTGCGTCTCATCCGTGATCTCCGTAAAAAAATCCTCCGCCGTCAGCTTCTCCCCGGGCTGACAGGTCAGATCCTTTACCTTGCCAACAGGGGGAACAGTGTCCTTCACGACGATCCGCACCCCTCTGCTGAACATCCCGCGGGCCACCTCAGCCTGATATTCTCCCGGCACATGGACATCCAGCTGCTCGGAGCCGGAAAGAAAAACCGCATGCTCCGGCAGCGGGAAGAGCCCGGCGGGAAAGCCCGGATCCGG
>CAMOOZ010000282.1 GCA_946621895.1 uncultured Lachnospiraceae bacterium
AAATATCAGCATCATCTGAAGGCGCAGGTGACCGTTACGGTGCTGAATTCCGCCACCGGCCTCCGGTTGACGAGAATGGATCGTGATGATGAGGACATCGTGCTCTATCCGGGGGAAAGCATCCGCCTGAAGGCGATGCCTGTGCCGCTGCCGACGACGGATGCGAATGCCGTGTCCTTTGTGTCCGGGAATGCGAAGGTGGCTAAGGTCAACGCCGGCGGCCTGGTCGCTGCGGTGTCGGCCGGTGACACGACGATCACGGCGAAGCTGAAGAACGGCCGGGGAAAGCTTTTGACGGAGAGCATTGCCGTGTCTGTTCAGAAGCCGGAGGAGATCGAGGTGATGAAGGATGGCAGCTTTAAGCTGACCCTTAATAAAACCTCCGTTTCCCTGAATTACTATGATTATTCCCATCTGGCGGACAGGGAGGATGAGACGGAGAGCTTTGTCCTGACGGCCACGGTGCCCAAAAACAGGGCAGATCTGGGGATCGAGTGGGGCGTGCTGTCAGATCTGCCGGATTTTCTGGACGGTGATTTTGCAGATGCGGGGGAAGATTTTGAAAGCACGGGAAAATCCTCGTACCGCGTGACGCCGAAGGGAAGCGCAGGCGTGGGCTATGTCTATGCATCCGTGGGAAACAATACCGCCCTGTGCAGGGTGGAGGTGAAAAAACCCGCCACAGGCCTGCTGCTGCTGGATGGCGAAGGGGAAGAGGCCGGGGATATGACGCTTTCCTATGGCGAATACCGTGCGCTGCAGATGGCGCTTTTGCCGGAGGATACGACAGACACCAGGACGCCGGTGCTGAAATCCACGAAATCCGGGGTAAAGGCGTATGGCGGGAGAGGAATTCGCGGCGCGGCGCTGACGATGAACGCGCGCGGGACGGATGAACCCTCAGCGGTCTATGCATCGATGGGTGCGCTGGAGTCCCCGCGGATCAGCGTGAGTGTGCTGGATGATCCCTGCACGATCGTATTGAGCAAAAGCAGATTGACGATGAAGGCAGGGACCTCCGCCGGGCTTTCGGCATCCCTTCTTCCTGCCCTGTTTGAGAAGGGGGTGAAAAATAATATCACCTGGACGATCGGCGAGGGGATCTCCGGTGAGGACACGGGACTGTCTTTTTCCTCGGATGCCGCGGGAGCTTCCGTAAAGCTGAATGCGCAGGCGGCAGCCGGAGGCAGCCTTGTGCCGGTCACCGCATCCCTTGAGGCCGGGGGCAGGACGATCAGCGCGGTCTGCATGGTCACGATCACAAAGCCCGTGACCGGCATTAAGCTTCTGTTAAACGGTGAGGAGATCAAAGGAGAGACCGTTTCATTAAACCGCGCCGATGCCGAGATCCCGCTTCCCTGCGTCCTGGCGGATCCGGAGGACGCCACAAATTGCACCGCTCCTGTCTGGACCAGCAGCAATGCAAGGCTGCTGGCGATCGATCCGGAAGGCGGCAGGGCATATATTCCCCTTGGCTCCGATAAAACGGGGACGGTGAAGCTGACGGCAAAATGCGGCGGGAAAACCGCGTATTTTCAGGTCATGATCCGTTAGGGGGCACCGGGCGGCAGGCGGCATGGAAGGGAAAAAGCTCTGGTATCCCGAGATCGATACCTTAAAGGGGATCGCGATTTTTCTGGTGGTTCTCGGCCACGGCGTGATCCTCTATCCCGTGAACCTTCATAATGTGGTGATCACGAGCCGGATCTACGAGTGGGTGGAAAGCGTTCACATGCCCCTCTTTTTTCTGCTTTCCGGATTTACCTTTTCCTTTCATCAGGGCTACTGGGGAAAAAAATGCAGACGGATCCTTGTGCCCTATCTGGCCTTCTGCATGCTCGATATCCTGGCAAGGCTTATGATCCCTTCGCTGGTAAACAGGGATAAGGGCCTTGCGGAGAGTCTTTACGATGTGGTTTTCGGCGGCGGCGGCTACTGGTTTCTTTATGTGCTTTTCCTGTTTTATCTGCTGGCGCCCTTCATTTCCCTTCTGCTGAAGCGAATTCCCCTTTTAAAATGGCCGATGCTTTTCCTCTCACTGGCGATGCCGCTGATGCCGGGGATCCCGGAGATCTTTCTGCTGCGGCTTCTGGCGCACTATCTGCCCTATTTTTATCTGGGCTGGCGCTTCAGGGAAAACAGGGCTTTTTTCGCAGCCCTTTCGTTTTCCCGGGAGGGGCTGCTTGCGCTGGCGGGCCTGGCCCTGTTTTTCTGGACAGTGTGCAAGAATCTGAACGGCACTGCTGTGTACAGTCCGCTCTATATTCTTACCGCCCTCTTCGGCTGCCTGTTTTTTTTCTGCGTCGTTTTTTCCGGCCGTTTTGCTCCGGCTGCTCGGCAAACACCATCCGCCGGCGGAAAGCTGCCGGAGGCCGCCGTAAACGCCGCGCCCGCTCCGGGCCGCCGGAGCCTGTCTGTGCCCGTCAGGGTAAACAATGCGCTTCAGTCCTGGGGCAGGATCTCCCTTCAGATCTATCTGCTGAATTCCTATCTGCTGGTGGTCTCCAGAAGCCTGATCTGCAGGATCTGGGGAGAACCCGAGGCGCTGCTGATCCTTCTGTTTAATCTTGTCTTTGATCTGGGAGGCGCCCTGTTTATCATCCGCTTCTGCATCTCCCCCTTTCGCCTGCTGCGTTTCCTGACCGGGATGACGGAAAGCCGGGGGGACGGCTTCGAAGCTTCCTCCGGCGGCGCTGCAGAGAACACCCGAAACGGCTGAGCCCTGCAGACGGTTCGATTGACGGCTCTTTGGGGAAGTGGTATTCTATGGAATGCCAAGGAAACGCTGTTCTGATAAGCGCTTCCTTTCGTATTATAGTTATCTGATTGTGTGAGGAGGTTTGCGATGAAAAAGTTTTTATCCATTCTGCTTGCGGGCGCGATGTGCGCATCGCTTGCAGCCTGCGGAGGGGCCGCTCAGCAGGCTGCCGAAACGAAGGACGGCGGCTTTACCACGGTGGAGCCCGGCACGCTGGTCATGGCCACCAATGCTTATTTTCCGCCTTATGAGTATTATGAGGGCAGCGAGATCGTGGGCATTGACCCGGAGATCGTGCAGGCGATCGGCGATAAGCTGGGGCTGAAGGTCCGGATCGAGGATATGGAATTTGACTCGATCATCGCGGCCGTGCAGTCCGGCAAGGTGGATATGGGCCTTGCGGGAATGACCGTGACGGAGGAGCGCCTCCAGACCGTGAATTTCTCCGATTCCTACGCGAAGGGGATCCAGTCCATTATCGTGCAGGAGGGCTCCGATATTCAGAGCGTGGAAGATCTGGCGGATAAGATGATCGGCGTCCAGCTCTCCACCACCGGCGATATTTACGCCACCGATGAATTCGGCACAGATCATGTGACCCAGTACAGCAAGGGCGCGGATGCGGTGCTGGCGCTGACCACGGGAAAAGTGGATGCGGTCATCATCGACAATGAGCCGGCGAAAAGCTTCGTCGCATCGAACGCCGGGCTGAAGGTGCTGGATACGCCCTATGCGGAGGAGGATTACGCCGCCTGCATTTCCAAGGATAATCCGGGGCTTCTGGAGGCGGTAAACGGCGCCCTTCGTGACCTCACGAAAGAGGGAAAGATTCAGGCGATCCTGGATAAATATATCAAAGCGGACTGATGGGGAGGCCATGTCAGTCTCCCGTCTGATCAAAAGAATTCTGCTGCTCCTTCTCCCCGCGGCGGCGCTGGTCTTCTGCTTTGCGCTTTACGGGCCCGCCGCGGCGGGGAAGAGCATCTGTATATCCGAGATATGCCTGGAGAACCTGCGCACGCTGCAGGATCCCGCAGGCAATTATCCTCCTTATCTGGAACTGCATAATCCCTCCGGCTATGCCGTTAACCTGAAAGGGTATCTGCTGGCCACGGAAAGCTTTGAATATCCCCTGTCTGAAAGCATTCTTTCTCCGGGGGAATACAGAGTCTTTTTTCTGAACGGCGCGCCGGAAGAGCAGGGCGGGCTTCCGCTGCGCGTTTCCGGGGATGAACCGGTCTTTCTTTATACGCCATCACGGGAGCTGCTCTCCCAGGTCTTTCTCAGGGAGACCCCGGATGACATGAGCCTCGGCGCGGTGGCGGAAAAAGGAAGGGGGGGAGGTTATGTCCTCCAGCATCCCACTCCGGGAGAGGAGAATTACTTTGTCTCTGCGCCCGTATTTTCCCTTGATTCGGGCTTTTATGCGGAGGATCAGGAGCTTGTCCTGCAATGCGCCACGCCGGGCGCGGAGATCCATTACACGCTGGACGGCTCTGACCCGACGGCGGAAAGCATCCTCTATCAGGGACCGATCGCGCTTTCCGATGCCAGCCCGAATCCCAATGTGTATTCGGCAAATCCGGAGATCTCCACGGGGTATATGGATATCGCGAAGGAGTATGATATCGAATCCTCGTGGCCCGGCTATGTGCTTCCGGAAAAACCCGTGGAAAAGTGCAATGTGGTGAAGGCCATTGCCGTTGATGCCGGGGGAGAATGCAGTGAGATCACGGAGGGGGATTATTTTATCGGCATCTCCCGCCCGGAGATTCCCGTGATGGAGCTCACCGTGGATCCCGAGGGGCTTTTCGATGAGGAAACGGGGATCTACATCAAGGGCAGGGATTTTGCGGAATATGCCGCAAAGGGGGAGTTCAGCGCCCTCTGGAAATGGTGGTCCGCGAATTATTTCGAAAGAGGCTTTGAATGGGAAAGGCAGGGGAGGGCCACCCTGATCCGGCCGAGGGAACCGCTGCTTTCTCTGCCGGTGGGCGTCCGGGTCAAGGGACAGACCTCCCGGGCGATGGCGCAGAAAAGCCTGAATATCTATTTCCGCCGGATGTACGGAGAGCAGTACGGCCGGGGCATGGGCGTATCTGACGCGGACAGGGATCCCAAACGCCTTACGCTGTTTAACGGGGCGGACAGCTTCGGGAAAAGCGGATTAAAGGATTATCTGGTCCAGTGTCTGACTGCGGATCTCCATTTCGGCACCACGAAAATGCAGCCCCTCAGGCTTTATCTGGACGGGGAATACTGGGGCTTCTATTATCTGACAGAAAAAATTGGGGACGATTATATTGTGGCCAATTATTCCGTCAATCCGGAAAACCTCGTGATGGTCAAGAACGCGCCGGACAATCTGGAGGCAGGTCAGGAAGGCGATGAGGTGCTTTATCAGCAGGTCTGGATTATGCCGCGGCGAACGATCTGTCGAAGCAGGAATATTATGATGCCTTCTGCGAAATGGTGGATATGGATTCCCTGCTTGATTACTATGCGGTGCAGTGCTACATTGCGAGGACGGATGACTGGCCTTCCACCAATTACGCGCTCTGGCGGACCAGGGAAAAGGAATCAGGGGCCTGCGGGGATACGAAATGGCGTTATCTGCTGTTCGATTCCAATTCCGACTGCATCGACAGCTCACTGACCGATCACGATTCCGTGCTGGAGATCATCGGATCGGATTATCTGATCCCTTATCTGATGCGGAATGCGGAATTCAGGGAGCGCTATGCCGCGGCGCTGCGCCGGATGGAGACGGAGGTCTTCTCCCCGGAAAGAGTGGATGCCTTTATCGCGGATTACAGGGAGAAATATCTTTCGGAGCTTGAGCTTTCCGTGGAGCGCTATTACGGGGAGGATGCCGTGAGCGAGGTCAGCGAGGATATCGACAATATTCAGCACTTTTTCGACAACAGGCCGGAGTATATGGAAGCTTTTATCAAAGAGCATCTGGAGAATTGGGAATGAGGCTGGCACAGGGGAAAAAATGCATTGCGCTGCTGCTTGCCGCGGGCCTGCTTTCGGGCTGCGCGGGGGCACGGGAGCCTCAGCCGCCGGTTTCGCTGTCCGCGCTTGATAATCTGGCATTCATGCCCCCGGAGACGGGTTTTTTCTTCAGCGATCTGGACATGTCGGAAGAGCCCGCGGAGGATGCCGAGCGGATCGAGCTTTCGGAAGGCCCGCTGATCCTCTCCGGGGGAGGAGAATATGTGCTTTCCGGTTACCTTTCCGGACAGGTGATCCTGGAGGGGGATGAGGATTCCCAGTTTCATCTCTTCCTTTCCGATGCGCAGATCACTTCGCCGCATGGGCCGGCGATCAGGGCGCTGCATTCCGCCAAGCTGGTGCTCACGGCGATGGCGGGGACGGAAAATCATCTTCAGGGCGGAGAACTGAAATGGGATGCGGAGCCCTCGGCGGTGGTCTATTCCCCCGGGGAGCTGACGCTGAACGGAGAGGGCTCCCTGTTCGCGGAGGGGACACTGGGAGACGGGATACGCGCCGGGGATGCGGTGCGGATGAGGAATCTTTCCCTTGAGGTCAGCGCGGCGAGGGACGGGATCAGGGGAAATAACGGGGTATTTGCGGAAAACTGCGGGCTCAGGGTCAATGCCGGCTTAAACGGCCTGCTGTCCGAGACCGGGAGCAGCATCGTTCTTTCCGCTGTCAGCCTCGAGCTCACCGCAGGAACCTACGGGATATGGTCGGGAGAAAGACTTTTCGGAGAAAATGTGCTCTGTGAGTGCAGCGCGGCTGCAGGCGAGTATCTTGAAAGGAATTAAGGATGTTTGAGAACCTGGGGGCAAAATTCTATCTGGACTTTATCGAAAAGGACCGCTGGCAGTATATTGTCCAGGGACTGGGGATCACCCTCGAGGTCACGGCCTTTGCGCTCCTGATCGGGCTGTTCATCGGCATGCTTATCGCGGTGATCAGGACGGCCTATGACCAGACGAAGGGGGATCATTCCGAAGGCCCCGGCTGGGTGCTTTTAAGCATTGCCAATGCCTTTGCAAAGCTGTATCTGACGGTGATCCGGGGAACGCCGGCGTTAGTTCAGCTTCTGCTGATGTATTTTGTCTTTCTGGTCTCCTCGAACAATAAGGTGTTCGTGGCCGTGATCTCCTTCGGGATCAATTCCGGCGCCTATGTGGCGGAGATCTTCCGCTCCGGGATCATGTCCATCGACAGGGGACAGATGGAGGCGGGGAGATCGCTGGGACTGCCCTACCATACCACGATGCTTCGGATCATTCTGCCCCAGGCGATCAAGAATGTGCTGCCGGCGCTGGTCAATGAGATCATCACGCTGTTAAAGGAGACCTCCATCTGCGGTTATATCGGCTTAAACGAGCTGACCAGGGGAGGGGATATCATCCGTGGGATCACCTTTGATGCGATGCTTCCCCTGCTGGCGGTGGCGGCTGTTTATCTGGTCATCGTCATGTTCTTTACCTGGGTGATGGGAAAGCTGGAGAAACAGCTGAGAAAAAGTGATGTTCATTGAATCAGGGAATGGGAGATTATCATGCAGTTTGAACTGATCACGAGGCTGAAGCTCTTTCTGGCTTATATGGGAGACTTCGGGAAAAAATATCTGGAGGCGCTGGGTGAGGGCACGCTGCCCGGGATCACGATAGCGGCCATGCTCCTGCTGGGGCTGTGCCTTATCTATCTGAGCTTCAGGAGCTTTTCCAGGGCATCGCTCTGGAACATCGACTGGGACGGCAGGGAAAGAGCGCTGGGGAGAGTGCGCATCAGGCGAAGGGCGGGAATGAACATTCCGAAGCTGCCCGAGGATTATGTGGACTGCTCCAGGACCACAGCCTTCCGTTTAAGGCCGGGGGCTTTGCTGAGAAACGCCTATGTGAATGACGAACTCTTTATCTATTACGGCAAAGATCGCATCCGTGTGGAATTTAACGGGCCCATGCGGTTTTATCTGCCGGGCGGGCGCATGCGGTGAAGAAAAGCGCATGAGGGCACCTGCAGGGTGCGGGGAAAAGCGCTTTGATCAGCGCTTCTCAGATACAATGCGGGAGAGAGAACGGAGAAGGATCATATGAAGTCGCTGGTGCTGGCGGAAAAGCCTTCGGTGGGAAGGGATATTGCCAGAGTCCTGAAGTGCACAAAAAAGCTGGACGGCGCCCTGGAGGGGGAGCGGTTTGTCGTAACCTGGGCGCTGGGGCATCTGGTCACGCTGGCAGATCCCGAGGAGTATGACACGCGTTATGCGAAATGGGAGCTGGACACGCTGCCGATGCTGCCGGATCAGCCGAAGCTGGTGGTGATCCCCGAGAGCAAAAAGCAATATCAGGCAGTGAAGCGCCAGCTTGCCAGAGGGGATATCGCCGAGGTGGTCATTGCCACCGATGCGGGCAGGGAGGGCGAGCTGGTGGCCCGCTGGATCCTGGAGATGGCCGGGTGCAAAAAGAAGCTGAAACGGCTCTGGATCTCCTCCGTGACGGATAAGGCCATCAGAGAAGGCTTCGAAGGCCTGAAAAACGGCAGTGAATATGAGGATCTGTACCAGGCGGCCGAGGCCCGGGCGGAGGCGGACTGGCTGGTGGGCATGAACGGCACCAGAGCCATGACCTGCAAGTTCAACGCGCAGCTCTCCTGCGGCAGGGTGCAGACCCCCACCCTGGAGATCATCCGGAAAAGAGAGCAGGAAAT
>CAMOOZ010000283.1 GCA_946621895.1 uncultured Lachnospiraceae bacterium
CTCCCGCCCCTCCCTGCGGGCAAGATACGCCCGGTAGCTCGGCTCGGCCTGCAGAAGCATTCCTGCCCCGCCGCCGAAGGGATAATCATCCACCTTGCCGTGCTTATCCGTCGTGTAATCCCGGATATTCACGGCTTCCACGGAAAAAAGCCCCTGTCCGATGGCCCGTTTCATGATCCCGGTGTCCACATAGGAGCTGATCACCTCCGGGAAAATGGTCAGCACCACAAATTTCAAAGGTACAGCTCCTTCAGCCCCGGAAGAAGGCGCACCCGGATGAACTGCCGGTCCGTGTCCACGGAAAGCACACAGTCGGGGATCACGGGAAGATAAAGCTCCTTTCCTTCCTCCGTTTTACAGACATAAACATCATTGGCGCCTGTCTTCAGCACATCCGTGAGAACGCCCAGCCGTTCTTCTCCTTCAAACACGGCGCAGCCGATCAGATCCGCCACATAATGCTCTCCCTCTTTTAAAGGCACCGCCTTTTCCCTGGGAATATAGATCTCCCGTTTTAACAGGAGCCTGGCCTCCTCAGGGGAATCCACGCCGGAAAGCTTCAGGATCAGCTGCCGCTTTGCCTGCTTGATCCCCTGGATCTCATAAGGATGATAATCCGCTTCCTGCTCTCCTTCCCGTCCCAGCAGAATGGTGCCGTAAAGCGCGAAACGATCCGGCTCCTCCCCGGTGGGAAAAACCTTCCCCTCTCCCTTCAGCCCGTGGACGCTCGTAATGATCCCGACCCGAAAGAAGTCCGTCAC
Organism: uncultured Lachnospiraceae bacterium; assembly: GCA_946621895.1. The sequence continues at coordinate 762 of CAMOOZ010000283.1, forward strand.
TCTTCATCCTTTCGAAAGGACCTGACACTTCCGTCCTTATCCACGATCTCCAGGTCGGTCTTCACACTTTCTCTGGAGGAGGCGGCTTTTACCATGGAACGGATTGCCCTGGCGATCCTGCCCTGCTTTCCGATCACCTTGCCCATATCCTCCGGCGCCACCTTAAGGGTCAGCGTGGTGTACTTTCCATCGGTTTTTTCTTCCACCACAACCTCGTCCGGCTTATCTACCAGCGCCTTTGCAAGGATTTCCACTAATTCTTTCATTCAAGCCTCCATTCTGATGCCGTGGTCATGCTCAGATTCGGATCGCCCGGATCTGGGCCCTGCCGGGCACACACCGCAAAACGGCATGCCGCCGGCACGCGTTCAGCACCGCCGACATCAGTCCTGTGCGGCTTCTTCCGGATCAGTGCCCTGTGCAGAGGCTTCCTCCGCAGTCTCCGTTTCGGCTGCCGCAGCCTCTGCGGACTGCACGCCCTTCTTCTTTTTCAACACCGGCATGGCCTTGCCTTCCCTGGCCAGTTTGATCAGTCTTTCCACGGAATCCGTGGGCTTTGCGCCGTTTCTGATCCATTTGTCCACGAGCTCCAGATCCACCGTGAAGCTGGAAGGATCCGTATTCGGATTATAGGTGCCTACCTCCTCGATAAAGCGGCCGTCTCTGGGAGACCTTTCGTCCGCCACCACGATCCGGTAGATCGCCTCTTTTTTCTTGCCCATCCTTCTTAATCTGATCTTAACCATGATTCCTCCTTCATTGTCTTGTTCGCTTGCTACATCTATTGAGAGACGCCTAAAAAGGCATCTTGCCTCCGGGTCCGCCCAGTCCCCCAAGTCCGCCGAAGGGAAAACCGCCTCTTCTCTTTCCCCCGGTGAACTGCTTCATCATCTTCTGGGACTGCTCAAACTGCTTGATAAAACGGTTTACCTCGCTGACATCCAGCCCGGCCCCCTTTGCGATCCGGAATTTTCTCCGCGGATTCAGCAGCTTCGGATTCTTTCTTTCCTCGGGCGTCATGGAATAAACGATCGCCGCGGTGTGCGCCAGCTTTTTATCGTCCACCTGGGATTCGATATCGGGCAGCTTTGCCCCAAGCCCCGGCAGCATGGAAAGGATGCTGCTGATCCCGCCCATTTTTTTCATCTGCTCCAGGCTCATCAGATAATCATTAAAATCAAATTTTCCCTTTGAGGCTTTGGAAACAATCTCTTTGCTCTCCTCTTCGGAAAGCTCCAGATTACGCTCTGCCTTTTCGATCAGGGAAAGCACATCCCCCATGCCCAGGATCCTGGAGGCCATCCTTTCGGGATGAAATTCCTCAAAATCCTGCAGCTTTTCACCGACGCCGGCGTAGAGGATCGGCTTGCCCACCACCGTTTTCACGGAAAGCGCCGCGCCGCCCCTGGCATCGCCGTCCAGCTTTGTCATGATGACGCCGTCGAGCCCGACCTTATCCTCAAATTCCCTGGCCACATTGACGGCGTCCTGGCCGGTCATCGCGTCCACCACCAGGAGGGTATTGAGGATCTCCACCCTCTCCCGGATACGGACCAGCTCCTCCATCATCGCTTCATCGATATGCAGGCGTCCGGCGGTATCGATGATCAGCATGGTATGCCCATGCTCCTTCGCATGGGCAAAGGCCTTTTCCGCGATCTGAACGGGATCCGTTGAACCCTCCAGGGAAAATACCTCCACCTCAGCCTTTGCGCCCGTGACCTTTAACTGCTCGATGGCGGCGGGCCGATAGACATCGCAGGCCGCGATCAGGCTTTTCTTTCCTTTTTCCTTCAGCTTTAAGGCCAGCTTTACCGCCGTGGTGGTCTTGCCTGCGCCCTGTAAACCGCAGAGCATGACAGTGGTCACGCTTTTGCCCGGCGCAAAGCGCAGGGAAGCGCCCTCTTCCCCCATCAGGCTCACCAGCTCATCGTTTACCAGCTTCACGACCATCTGCGCGGGATTTAAGCCCTGCAGGATATCATTGCCCACCGCCTTTTCTTCGATGGTCTTTGTAAACTGCTTTGCCACCTTGAAATTGACATCCGCCTCCAGGAGGGCCATCCGGACCTCCTTCATGGCCTCCTTCACATCCGCCTCGGAAAGCCTTCCCTTTCCTCTTAAGCGCTTGAATGCATTCTGGAGTTTTTGCGTCAGATTTTCAAATGCCACTGCTCTCTCCTAAAGATCTTCCTCTATCCGATGAAGGGCGGCCTTCAGCCCTTCCAGCTCCTTTTTTATCCGGTCAAAGCGGGCCATCAGCCCCAGCTTTCTTTCATATTCCTCGAGCTGCTCCGCGGCCTTCTGGATCGCGGCGTGCGCCCCCTGCCGGCTGATGCCGGCTTCCTCTGCGATCTCGGAAAGGGACATATCCCTTTCCACCTGCATCGCGAATAATTCCTTTTGTCTGGGAGAAAGCAGTTCACCGTAAAAATCAAACAGCCTTCCCCGATAAGCAAAATCTTCCATAGACATACTGCCGCCAGCGCGGCAACATGAGTGAGTATACACAAGGCAGCAGCCGCTGTCAAGCATTTTTGTTGACAGGCAGCTTTGTCAGCCTTCCTTCAGCTTCCAGTCCCGATAAACCTCTCTTTTGCCGATCCCCTTCCGGACGGCGGTCAGCTTCATTGCTTCCTTCTCCCCGATGCCCTCCGCCAGATATCCGCGCATCAGCTCCTCCACGGAAAGCGGGGACCCTTCCTCCGGAAAAGCCTCCGCCCCCTCCAGGACCAGCACATATTCCCCCCTTGGCTCCTTCTCCCGATAGCGTTCCTCCAGCGATCCAATGGTGCCCCGTTCATACTCCTCGTGGAGCTTGGTCAGCTCTCTGGCCAACACCAGCCCCCTTTCCTCCCCAAGCGTCTCCCGCAGCAGGGCCAGGGTCTTTTTCAGGCGATGGGGCGCTTCGTAGAGCAACAGCGTTGCGGGCGCTCCGGCAAGCCGCTCCAGTTTTTCCTTCGCTTCTTTTTTCTCTCTGGGCAGAAAACCGACAAAAAGAAAACACTTCGGATCCATGCCGGAGGCGATCAGCGCCGTCAGCGCCGCATTTGCACCGGGGAGTGCAATGACCTCGATCCCCTCCTCAATGGCGCGGGCCACCAGCACCTCTCCCGGATCGCTGACACAGGGCATCCCCGCATCCGACACGACCGCAACGGTTTTCCCCTGCAGCATCAGGCCGATCAGCTCCTCCGCCTTTTCAAAACGGTTATGCTCATGGTAGGCGGTCATGGGTGTATGCAGGGAAAAATGATTCAGCAGCCTGATCGTATTCCGCGTGTCCTCGCAGGCGATCAGATCCGCTTTTCCCAGCACGCTGATCGCCCTGAAGGTCATGTCCTCCAGATTGCCGATGGGCGTGGGCACAAGATACAGCCTTCCCCTGTTTTCATTCATGATCCACTCCATTCCGGGCGCCGTGCGCAAAGCAGGCGAATGCCGTTTCGATCGGGGCTTTGCACCGATCCGGGGATATGGAAAATCGAAGTATCCATTCGATCATCCATCCTTCTCTGAATGCCGCGAAGCGGCAGCCTGAGGTATATCAGCGAATGCTGTGATATGCCGACAGGATCAAAGCAATTTGAGCCGCTTCCTCCGCCGGAAACACAGTATATCAGCTTTCCCCTTGCTTGAAAACCGTGACGGTCATGCTTATAATGATTGCAATATGGGAATCTTAAACAAACTTCTGACTTTTCTGATGATCCTGATCATGCTGGCCTGCGCGGCGATCGGGATATATGCGGTCAATCCGGGGCTGTTCGGCGGAAACGGGTCAGCGCCGGCCGGAGAAGAGGCCGAAGGGGAGGTAAACGCGCCGGAGGAGCCTGTGTCCCCCACTGCGGGGCTGATCCCCCGCCCCCCCATGCCCAGCTTTGCGCCTCCCGCGCCGGAGGAGCCCGTGGAGGAAGAAAGCCCGCTGCCGGAGCTTTCCGCGGAGTCCATCGATCCCGAGGCAAAGACCGCTTATGTGCCGCCAAGCCCGGAGGAGCTGCAGGTGCCGGAGGAGCTGCTTACCCGGACCGGGCTTACCCCCGTGGAAGAAAAGGAGCATATCTCCGGAGGGGAAGCGGACCGGCTTTCCGCGGAGCTTTCCACGGGGAATACCGGAGACGGCCTGGAATTCGATCCCCTTTTTTACCCCCATTATCAGATGCTTGATGAGGAAGGCAAAAAAGCCTACCGGCAGATCTATGCGAACGCCAATGACCTGCTCTCCTCCTTTGCCCCCGCCGCGGATATCGGCGCGGGCGGCCTGAAAAATGCGTTCAGCGCGGTGGTGAACGATCATCCGGAGCTTTTCTGGCTGGACACTGCCTATGGCGGGATGTATACGGACAGCGGTTCGCTGATCGGCATCGAACTTTCCTTTAACCGGACTGCCTCCGGGCTGGACCAGGCCCGGCAGAATCTGGAGCGCAGCGCCCAAGGCTATGTGGAAGAGGCGCAAAAGCTTTCTGCCGAGGAGGATAAGGAAAAGCTGGTTGATGATCTGCTGGCGAAGAATACGGAATATGATCTGAACGCGGAAATTAACCAGAGCGCCTATTCCGCGCTGGTGGGGGGAAAAACC
>CAMOOZ010000284.1 GCA_946621895.1 uncultured Lachnospiraceae bacterium
AGGAGCCTGCGCCCGCGCCGCAGGTGGAAGCAGAGCCCGTGCAGCATGAGGCGGCAGAGCCCGCACCTATACGGCAGCAGACGGAAGAGCCCCGCACACAGGAGCCTGCGCCCGCGCCGCAGGTGGAAGCAGAGCCCGTGCAGCATGAGGCGGCAGAGCCCGCACCTATACGGCAGCAGACGGAAGAGCCCCGCACACTGGAGCCTGCACCCGCGCCGCAGATGGAAGCAGAGCCCGTGCAGCATGAGGCGGCAGAACCCGCACCTGTGCAGCAGCAGGTCACACAGCCCGCCGCACAGGAGCCTGCACCCGCGCCGCAGGAAAAGAAGCGCGGCGGGCTGTTCGGGTTTTTCAGATTTGGAAAGAAGGATAAGTAGAAAATGCTTACGATTGACAGATTCGAAGAGGCTGCCGCGGCGCTTGACGGCGTGGCCAGAAAAACAGAGCTGGTCTACAGCGATCATTTCAGTGACAAGACCGGAAACCGCGTCTATTTCAAACCGGAGAACATGCAGCATACCGGGGCATATAAGCTGAGAGGCGCTTACTACAAGATCTGCACTTTAAGCCCGGAGGAACGGAAAAAGGGCCTGATCACGGCCTCCGCCGGAAACCATGCCCAGGGCGTGGCCTTTGCCGCTGCGGCCTTTCAGGTGCCGGCCACGATCGTGATGCCCACGACCACGCCGCTGATCAAGGTAAACCGCACGAAATCCTATGGCGCGGAGGTGATCCTGAAGGGGGATGTCTATGACGAGGCCTGCGCCTATGCGCTGGAGCTGGCCGAAAAGACGGGAAAGACCTTCATCCATCCCTTTGACGATCTGGCCGTGGCCACAGGTCAGGGCACGGTGGCGATGGAGATCTTCAGGGAGCTTCCGCTGGTGGAGATCATTCTTGTTCCCGTGGGCGGGGGCGGACTGGCAGCAGGCGTTTCCACGCTGGCAAAGCTCTTGAATCCGAAGATCAGGGTCTACGGCGTGGAACCGGAGAACGCGGCCTGCCTGAAGGCTTCCATCGAAGCCGGTGAGGTGGTCACGCTGGATTCCTGCTCCACGATCGCGGACGGCACTGCAGTCAAGCGGCCGGGGGAAAAACTGTTTCCCTATCTGCAGAAGAATCTGGACGGGATCCTGACCGTTCCGGATGAGGATCTGGTCGTGGCATTCCTTGATATGGTGGAGAGCCATAAAATGATCGTGGAGAATTCCGGACTTCTCACCGTAGCGGCCTTAAAGCAGCTGAGGCCTGCGGATAAACGGGTCGTCGCGATCCTGAGCGGCGGGAATATGGATGTGATCACGATGAGCTCGGTGGTGCGCCAGGGGCTTATTATGCGGGACCGGATCTTTACCGTTTCCGTGCTGCTGCCGGATAAGCCGGGCGAGCTTACCCGGGTGTCCGGGATCATTGCGGAAAAGAGCGGCAATGTGATCAAGCTGGAGCATAATCAGTTTGTTTCCATCAACCGCAATGCTGCCGTGGAGCTTCGGATCACGCTGGAGGCCTTCGGCACAGAGCATAAGCAGGAGATCCTTGAAGCGCTGGAGCAGGGCGGCTACCGCCCGAAAATTGTGAGCACGAGGATGTCATGATGAAGATAAAGCACCTTTTTCTGATCGGGATGATGAGCCTGTTCGTGCTTTTGCCCGTGCGGGCCGAAGCAAAGGACATTGTGGTGCCGGGGAATTATCCGACCATCTCCGCAGCGGTGTCTGCCGCCGCGGACGGCGATACGATCTGCCTTTTGCCGGGTGTGTACAGGGAATCCGTGAACATGGTGGGGAAGACCCTGAACCTGATCGGGACGGACAGGGACGCCTGCGTTCTCGAGTTTCCCGCGACGGATTATCATCATCCGCCCCTGCAGATGTCCTCCGGAAATCTGAAGAATCTGACGATCCATGCCTCTTTGGGAGGCGCCGCCGCCCGTTATTACGGCGCCTACTGCCTGCATGCGGATTACGATCACATGGAAGGCAGGAGCATTGTGGCGGAGAATGTGCGATTTGTCAATGAAAGCTATGAGGCGGTGGGTGTCGGTTTAAGGCCGCGGTGCACGGTGGCCTTTTACGGCTGCGTGTTTGAAAGCGCCGCGGATGAAGGGGCATTGTTCGTGCATAATTATGATACGACCAGGACGGACACCGAGGACCAGAACCTGATCCTGGATCGCTGCATGCTGAGCAATGCCTCGTTTACGGTCCCCACGCTGATCCTTCAGGCCCAGGGACTCGGGCGTCCGGTGGCGAAGGCGCTGCTGACCAATAATGTGATCACCAATCTCCGGGGAGGGCCGGGCTTTCTCATGCGATATTATTTCCTGTGCGGGACATTTAACCCGCCGGGACTGCCGGTCTGCGTTCCTGCTTCCGACTGGTATCTGGACCCCGTCAGCGGGGGAAACAATATCGCGGCGCTGAACGCGGACTGATGCGCAGCCATCGGGCTAAAGCAGGAAAACAACATCGCGGCGCTGAATGATGTGATGCGTTCACAAAAAAGAAAGTCTTATTCTGCAAGGGAAGATCACGGGAACACGGAAAATGAGCGATAGCAACAGAATCTCCGGGGAGCTGTACCGTAGGGACATCCCCCATTACGGGCATCTGGTCGTGCTGGACACGGTAGAGCAGGGAACGCGGCAGCGCCTGCTTTTAGTGGATCATGTGCGTGAATCCGCCATGTTTTTGGATCCGGAGAAGCAGGATCAGCCGGTCTTTAAATACATGAAGCGGATGGAGATCATCCTTGACGACAGGCCCGATATCCGCAGCACTTTGCTGATCGGCGGAGCGGGCTTTGTCTATCCGAGATGTTACCTTTCCAGATATCCGGAAAAGGAGCTGGAGGTGGTGGAGCTGATGCCGTTTATGCGGGAGCTGGCTGAGCGGTATTTCGGGTTGGCCGAGCTGGAACAGGATCCCCGCCTGAAGATCAATATCATGGACGGCATGCGGTTTCTGCAGGAAACAGACGGGATCTACGATGCCATATTCAACGATGCCTTTATCGCGGACAGGATGGATAAGGGGATCGCCTCACCGGAGGGCGTTGCCCAGGTCAAACGGCATTTACGCCCCGGCGGCCTGTATGTGATCAATCTGCTCACCGGGCTTTTCGGCACGGAGGCTTATGCGGCAAAACAGTTCCGGGCTTATCTGAAGCAGGCATTTGAATATACGCTGCTGCTGCGGACAAGGGACGATCTCAATATTGCCGAGCGCCAGAACTTCCTGCTTCTGGCATCGGATGAGAGCCTTTCGGAATATGTGGTCCGCGATAAAAACACACCCTATCGCAGCGGATCGATTTAGGCAGGAGCGCTGAGAAAAGCGCCTGCTCCATCGGATTCCGAAAACGTGATCATTTTTTACGGCAGTATTCTGTTATACCGCTGACGAAATCATGGCAGCGAATTTCGTCAGCGGTATAATATGTCAGCTATATCAGGAGGACAGTTTAAATGAAACGCAGTGCCGGTATCTTATTTCCGATCTTTTCGCTGGCTTCCCCTTACGGGATCGGGTGCTTTTCCCGGGAAGCCCGCGAGTTTGTGGACTTTCTGGAGGCTTCAGGCCAGGGCTATTGGCAGATCCTTCCCGTAGGCCCCACTGGCTACGGGGATTCGCCCTATCAGCCCCTGTCCGCCTTTGCGGGCAATCCATATTTTATCTCCTTTGATGATCTGAAGGAGGAGGGGCTTCTTACGGATGAGGATTTAAACGGGCTTTCCTGGGGCGCGGATGAAACCAAGGTGGATTACGGCGCCCAGTATGAAAACCGACCCAAGGTGCTGAAAAAAGCCTTTGGGCGTTTTCCGGAAAAAAGAAAGGAGTCGGCCGAGCTGGATAAGGCCTACAGAGCTTATCTGAAAAAGGAGGCGTTCTGGCTCTCCGATTATGCGCTGTTCATGGCGATCAAGCTTTCGCAGGAGGGGAAGTGCTGGCTCGACTGGGAGGACGGCTTGAGAAAGCGGGAA